>JAJAZO010000169.1 GCA_026785745.1 Chitinophagaceae bacterium
GTATAATAGTCTGACTGAATAATAAAAGCATGCCCTGTTATCTCTGCCAGTAACACCTCGGCCTCTTCAATTTCTTTTCTTTCCATGATTTTTTTAATGTCGGCTATTATTGATTCTAATTTGACAGAGCTGGTTTGCAATCCTAGTTCCAATTTTAAATCGCCCCGTCGTTGTGTCCGGCTTGAAAGATTATCGAGTACACTGTCCACCATTTGTTTGTTGGGAACACTTACCCAGGTTTTGTGATCGGAACGGAGCCTGGTACTGCGCAGCCCAATTTTTTCTACTGTGCCGGTAACATTCTGCACTTTCACCAGGTCGCCGGTGGTAAATGGTTTATCAAAGAAAATAATAAAGGAAGCAATCAGGTTTTCTAAGCTCTCCCGCAAAGCCAATGCAATACCAGCACCAACTATACTCAGCCCGGTTATCAAACTGCCAACATTCAAATCAAAAGCATAGTTCAGTACCATCATTGCTCCAACAATTGCAATCACCACTTTAAAAAAATCCCGGAAGAAAACAATAAGCTGGTTATTGGATTGGTCCGGCGTCAGGTTAGCTTTCTTTTCGAGTATGCTGGTAATAAAATCAATAATGCGAAGTAAAAGCCAGATAAATGAAACAATCAAAACAATGGTTGCAATGCTATGCAGTATCTGCTTCACACTGTATCCATACAATTCTACATTTAGTTTTGCGGGGAAATTCAGTTTGTGAATGCTGATAATGCCAATCAAAATCAACAGAAAAAACCCCAATGGCTGAATTAAAAGATTGGTGAATGATTTTTTATCAACCCCTTTCCATATTTTATTGATGACTTTAAACATCAAGCCGGCCAGGTAGCTGGAAATAAACCGCTTGAGCAGGATGACAAATAAAATGACTCCGGCTACGATCAAATAATTTTTTACCGGGTTATCCAGCCATACCTGTTCCAGGAAATCATTCATTGGATATAATAGTTTGAACCGTAAAAATATTGAAATTGTAGAAGAAGCCCTTAGCGAAAGGAATAAATTAAAATAGTGTTTCCTTTTGCTTCCTCGTCCTTCCTGAGTGCATAAAGGCGGGTGCTGCTGAAATTAAATGCACGGCTCTTAAAAATAGCTTCCGGCATTTTCCATTTATCTGCCTGGAAAGTGCTTAAACTATAACGGAATAAACTATCTGACCGGGAGCCGAACATATATTTACCAGCTACTTTAAAATTCTGCCAGTGGTCAATCATGATATTATTCTTCAATGCTCCGTAGTAATCGAACACATACACTCCGAAGATTGAATCATACACATATACATACCTGTTCTCATCGAATATTTTAATTGGAGATGGTGCTGTTCCCAATAACAACCGAAAATCTGGTGTTTCCTGCAAGAGCTTACCGTCTTCATCCACTTTCTTTAGTTTGTTTTCTATTTCATCGTACACCCATATCTTATTATCGTAAGATTGGCCAATAGCTTTGGCCTGGAAAATATTTTGTTTGCGAAGATCAATGCTGTTGACAGCATTCAGAAACCGGTCAAGCATTACCACTGTTGCAAAATCTTTGTAATACAACAAAATCTTTAACGGATTAGAAACATCAACCAGTGTAGCTTGTCCGAATTTTTTAACATCATTATAAATAGCAACAGAGTCACCATTCGCATTGAATTTCTTTATTTGATTCCTGCTGGTGAGTATATACACATTATCAAGGTTATCAACTGTAAAATCAACAATATCACCTTTCATTGTTTTAATGAGACGGAAAGTTGTATCCGTTTGGGCCATGCCTGAAACAGATAACAAAATACAAATCACCAGTATGTTCAGTCCTTTTTTCATTTAGTTCCGGATGATTTTGTCATCTTTTTCTAGGTAAGATTTTAATTCCATTGTTGACCCATCAAATACTGCATAGGTAAAGTACAGCATCCAGTCAACGAGGTTAATGTACCGGGCTTCATGCACCTCACCCCCTGACCCTTTCCCAGAAGTGGTGAGGTTGGAGGTAAGACGATAATCAATAGCCAGATGTCTATGCCCAAACACAAAAAAGTCAATCTTTTTTTCTTTTAGCACTTCCTTGCTGTAGATAATAAGCCATTCCTTGTCTTCGCCAAGAAAAATTTCTTCTTCCAAACCAGCGGCCCTACTGCGACGGCTCAGATAATTAGCAAGTCTGATGCCCAATGTAGGAGGGAAAATTCCAAATAACCATTTACTTACGGGGTTGCGAAATAATTTTTTTAATCGTTTATACCCATGATCACCGGGGCCGAGGCCATCTCCGTGACCAATTAAAAATTTCTTTCCATTTCTTTCAAATTCCTCCGGCTTAAAATAGACAGGTATGTTTAATTCTTTAGGGAAATAATCCTTCATCCACATATCATGATTGCCTGCAAAAAAATGAATGGCAATACCCGCATCTGTTAATTCACCAAGTTTGCCAAGTAACCGTACATATCCTTTAGGAACTACTTTCCGATACTCATACCAGAAATCAAACATATCGCCAACGAGAAAAATCTCGGCTGCATCGTTTTTAATTTCGTCAAGGAATTGAACCAGCAATTTTTCTCTTTCAAGACTGCTGGCATGATCGGGTGCGCCGAGATGGAAATCGGAAAGAAAATATATTTTTTTTTTGTCTGGCATTTTGCACTTCTAAATATTTTCTTTAGGCATACCAGCCTGTTTCAAGATGCTCATAAAAACATTTTCAGGAATTTCTTCATTTTCATAAATAGGGACAAGTATTACTTTCTCTATTTGTTTATTAATATATATGTGTTGATTGCGGCCAATATGTCCTAAATAAAATTGCTTTTGTTCAAGCAAATTGACTATTTTTTTATAGGTGTAATCCATTTATAACAATTACTCAAGTCAAAGGAAGTAAAACATAAACGATACAAAAATTAAGCACATCTGTACTTGCCTTTAACCCACATTTTTGAAAACATTACAATATATTGTATTGATTATGGATTTTATAATTTACTACTTATTTGGAATACAACTTATAGCTTCCTTCTACAAAGCCATCTCCTTTTTTGTCCCAAATTCTGAATGACACAGTGAAAGATGTTGGTGGCATACCTTCCTTTAATTTCAGGCTGGCCGATAAATAAATAGATTTTGAATCTTCAACAGATATTCCATCAGGATATTTTTGGAAAAGGTCAGCCTCTTCCAGCACTACTTCTCCTTTTTCTGTTACAATTTTTTCTGACGCACCTAACAACACTTTGCCATTTTCTTCTACCCAACCACTATCAATCAGTATTTGCATTTTAACAGGGCCGTTAAAATCAACAAAATTATCATCGGGCACTCTTTGGCTATTATCAAAAAGAAGGTATGCCTTATCTACTTTTACACCACTTGCATTTAGTTGGATACTATTATAAATCCTTGCACCATCCTTCACTTCGGCCGCACCAGTCACTTCATCTTTCTTACCAATTGAACAATTAAACTCGCAGGAGGAAAGAAGAAGAGAAAGGCTAACGATGAAAAGAAAAGAAAACAGTTTCATGTAAAATTATTTTTTTGTACTCAGGTATTCAAGCATATCGCCGGAGGCTATTAATGGTTTGTCCGTTACATCACCATTGTACCAATATATCCAAGCCTGGGTTATATCGTTATTCAGATACACTTCGGCAACCTCCCTCCGGTATAATTGTACTTCATCAGCTTCTACTGATACTCCTTCATAGTCATCTAACTGGCCAATGGCCCATGAAAATTCATGTTCATTTATTGCCTGGTACAGTTCACCAATAATAAAACTATCATCAGTGGCAGCAATACCTGCCGGATAGCTACCTAAATCAAAAAGCTTACCCTTTACTTTGGCTTCGCCGATAAATTTAAAAAAACGGCTGATGTATTCATAGACCGGACTCTGAAATCCTTTGCGGAGTGAGCCGTACACAAATAGCTGATAAACGCCGGGATTTGTCATGGTATAAAGATAAGCTAAGAGAGATATTTTTA
>JAJAZO010000170.1 GCA_026785745.1 Chitinophagaceae bacterium
ATTTTCAGATATAGCGGATAAGCATGTAAAAAGTGAAAAAGGCGTGCTATTTCTATTATGGGCTTTGATACCCGTTACTTTTATTGATTGTGGTTTTAGGATCGTTGGTGCGGGTTCCATTACCCGTTCGCTTGCCGAAAAGAATAAAATGGTCAAAGAGCGGTTTGCTTTTATGCTTAACAATACTGCAAGTCCGGTAGTAGAACTTATTCCTATAGCCACAACTTATGTAGGATTTAATATTGCGAATATCAGTATCGGTTTAAAAGCAGCCGGAAACCCGGAGGACACCTCAGCTTATGCTATCTGGCTTAAAGCCATTCCTTTAGAGTTTTTCAGCATCGTAATAATCATTATTACTTTTTTATCCATCTTCTATCAATTGAAAAAACCGGTAAATGCCCCGGCAAAACAAGCTGCTGAAAAAGAGATGAAAGGAATGAAGATGAACATAGAAGAGGATAAACTATCAATAAAGCCAAGGGTGATTAATCTTATTGTTCCATTGTTAAGCGTAATCTCTCTTAGTATTTTTTTCTTTTGGTTTTTTGGGAAAGATAAACCGGGCAACCATACTTTTATTGAAGCCATGTCAAACTCAGACCCAAACAGAGCCATGCTTGTAGCATTGTTTATCACTATAATTATATCTGTTGTCTTTTACTTTTTCCAAAAGTTTAATCTAAAAGAAATGACCTCAGATATTATATCCGGTGGAAATGAAATAATGACCACTTTAGTAATTCTCACTTTAGCGTGGCCTTTGGCATCTGTTTCACAAGCATTGGGTTTGAATGAATTCACACAGCAAAACTTAGGCACTTCTATGCCTGCATGGAGTGTAGCCGTTTCACTTTTCATACTATCTTCTGCCGTAACTTACTTTATTGGTTCGGGTTGGGGAGCAGCTTCTTTACTCATGCCTGGTGCAATTTCCCTTGCAGTAGTATCCGGAGCCAGTATTCCCCTTTGTGTAGCCGCAATAATTACCGGAGGCACATTCGGAGATGTTACTTCACCGGTTGCAGGAATGACGAATATGTCATCAAATATTGCTCATGCAGATCATGCAAAATATTTAAAATATGCAAGCTCTTATAATTTCATTGCAGCAGGTATTGCAGCTATATTATTTTTGATAGTAGGCGTAATTAATTAGAGAAAATGGATAATTATTAACAATCAAACCAAAATAGCAAGATGCAAAATAAAAAAATAATTATTCAGGTAATACGGATGAGATTGCATCATGCTGAAACTATATAAAATACAAGAAACAAATTTGTAAATATGAACATTCATACAAATAATTTAATCATAAAAACAAATTGGTATGTTCTTACGGGCGGACCGGGTTCGGGTAAAACCACAACAGTTAACCTGCTGAGTGAAAGAGGATATAAAACAACTATTGAACATGCCCGTCATTACCTCGATTCGCAGCGAACTTTTGGCAAAACTGTTGAGGAGATCAGAAAACATCAGGCAGAATTTCAATTGGGTGTACTGGATATGCAAATTGAGCAGGAAAAATTGCTTTCTCCTGATGATGTTGTTTTTCTCGACAGGGCGATCCCTGATGCGCTGGCATATTATCGTTTCCTTAATCTTCCACAAGATGAAAAACTTTTGGAAGCATTGAGTACAATTTATTACAAGAAAATATTTATTCTGGATTGTCTTCCATTGGTGCAGGATTATGCCCGTACAGAAGATGAGATAGCACAAAAAAAGATACATGCGATACTTACTGAGGTTTACGAAAGTTTACCTTTTCCGGTGATTCATGTTCCCATACTTCCATCGGAAGAACGTGTTGATTTCATTTTAAAAAATCTTTAGAACAGTTATACAAATGAAAACTTTGTCAAAAAATATTATCATTCATTCCACTGCTGAAAAGGTTTTTGTTTATATGTGCAACATTGCAAACACCGGAATGCACATGACTAAAAGTTCAAAGCCAATGATGGGAAGTAAATTGGAATTAAAACAACTTTCTGAAAATGCAACCGGGCTCTATTCAAAGTTCCGGTTGCCTGGAAAAATGATGGGTTTTACAATAGACATTACGGTAGTTGTAGCCAAATGGGTATTGTTGGCTTTTACAATTCCATGGTTTATTACCTTAATTCTTTACTTGTTTCACATATAGCATATAAATATAAAATTAGGTTTATGCCAACATCTCAAGAATCCATTACTACCTCAACTTACCGGTTAAACGGAATGGATTTAAAAATTTATACTATTACAAAGGGCTTAATTTCAATAAATAATAACTTTTTAGAAAAAAAATATTTTTTAAACTTTACTATTATGCAGGGTCTTAACAAAATGATAATGCCTGCATGTACAACAACTTTTTTTTTATAAGTTGTGTGGATGTATCGAAATCTTAAATAAAAAAAGTGACTATATCATATTTTTGGCAATTGTTGGCAGGACTTGGAATGTTTCTATACGGAATGTTTCATTTGGAAGATGCCATGAAACAACTCGATGGCAGAGGGTTTAAGTTATTCCTTAAAAAACATACTAAGAAGAAATTTAGTGCAATTTTTAGCGGAACTATTGTTACCGGTATTTTACAAAGCAGTTCAATAGTTAACCTGATGGTATTGTCTTTTGTGGGAGCAGGAATGCTATCCATGCGCAATGCACTTGGGGTTGCACTGGGAGCAAATATCGGTGGAACATTTAATAGTTGGCTGGTAGCCTTGTTGGGATTTAAAGTGGACATTGGAAAATTTACCTTACCAATTATCGGTATTGCAGGAATAGGATTAATTGTCTTTAAAAATAAAAAAAGACTTTACCAGGTTTCTAAATTTTGTATGGGTTTCGGGCTTTTATTTTTAGGTCTGGATTTTATGAAAGAGAGCATGGAGTCCACCATAAAGCAATTCGATTTTACTCCTTATCTGAATTATAACCTCCTTGTTTTTGTATTAATAGGCTTTGTAATTACTGCCCTAATACAAACAAGTGCAGCAACAGTTGTTATTGTCCTGAGAGCACTTTATGCAAAAATTATTCCCATCGAAACCGCTGTGGCTGTTGTGCTGGGTGCCGAACTGGGTACAACCATAAAAATACTATTAGGTTCAATTGGAGGAATTGCAGCAAAAAAAAGGGTAGCAGTCGGCAATATCATTTTTAATTTGGTCAGCTCTTTATTTGGTTTTGTTTTATTAGTGCCTATTGTAAATTTTTTAAGAGATTTCATAGGAATACATGACCCCATTATCATCCTGGTTGCTTTTCAAACCCTGATTAATCTTACGGGAGCTATTTTATTTTATTATCTCCTTAATTACTTAGCTGATTTTCTTGAAAAGCGTTTTGCGGATGATGAAAAAATAGCTACCTTTTTTCTTCAAAATACAAGCCCTGAAATTTCAGCTACCGCAATAGAAATGATGGAGAAGGAAGTTGGATTGTTTATCTACCGGGTAATTCAATTGAATATGGAAGTATTCCAGCTTAAAACGGAAGACAATAGCGAAAATGATTTTAAAAAATATACTAAAAAAAAGAATCTTTTTCCCGGTACCCTGGAGTATAACCAAAAGTATAATCTGATAAAACAAGCCGAAGGAGAAATTTTATCCTTCTATTCAAAAATGGGTGAGCAGGAAATGAATAAGGAAAACAGTATTCGCTTAAATCAATTGATGGCAGCCGTTAGAAGTGCAATGTATGCTGCTAAAGGAATGAAAGATATAAATCATGACAGAATAGAGTTTAGTAATTCTGCTAATGACCTGAAGTATGAAATCTACAAAGTATCTCGCTCAAAACTGGGTGATTTTTATAAAGATTTGAATCAAGTATTTCTTTCTGATAATACATCTTTATGTTTCGAAAAACTTGAAAAACTATTAGCCGGGATTAATGCTGATTTCCAGGAGAGAATGAATAGTTCTTATCGAAATGCCGGAAAAGAAATATTGAACGAGGTTGAGATATCTACCTTATTTAATGTGAATCGGGAATTGTATTCTTCCAGCAAAGCAATTATTTTTTCATTGAAGGATTATCTACTGGACACAGCAAGTGCTGAAAAATTCGAAAATATTCCCAATTCTATTTTAAAATAAATTCCACTAACTGTTTTAGTATTATTCTAAAAAAAATATTTTTTCAAATGTCCGAAAATAATTTTAACATACATGGTATAAGCGGTGAGCAGATGTTTGTTGGTGATGCACACGATATAGCTGTAGCCCTTAACTGAAATCTTTTTATAACTAAAAAATAAAAAACATGAAAACAGAAAAAAACATCCTCGTACTTACCGACTTTTCACAAAATGCCAGATCAGCAGAAGAGTATGCTTTACAACTGGCCATAAAAGTTCATGGAAATTTGATATTGTATAACGCTTACCCTACGCCAGCTCACATGCGAATTAGTGGTAATGTTGTTTGGCCTCATGATACTCCTATATCTTTAGAATTGCAAAGTATCAGTAATCTTGAAGCACGGGCAGGCGAACTCAGAAATGAGCTTAATTTAATCAAATCCGATAGCTACAAACCAACTATCAGTCATTTGGGCGATGCAGGAACCTTAGCACACAAATTGAACGATGTCGCCAGTAAAAATAATATCTGGCTGGTTATTATGGGAACAAAAGGGGAAGGATTTGCTAACACCCTGATATTTGGAAGTAATGTGTTTAAAGTATTAAAAAATATTAATCATCCTGTGTTAATCATTCCTCAAAACGCCGACTTAAAAGAATTACGCAAAATTGCCTATGCAACAGACTTGAGAAGTCCTGACTTACTTATTATTGAATGGTTAAATGAACTCTCTGAAATGCTACAGGCTGAATTATTAGTTACACATATTTCATCCGATACACTTTCTAACCAGGAAAATGACCTTTCTGAAAAATTAACAGAGGGGATACATCAGGATAAGATTTCAAAAATACACATTAGATCATTTCAGGGACAAAATATAAAGGATTCTCTTCATGAAATTACAGAACAAATGAATATAGATATACTGGCAATGATGCATAGAAAATACGGATTTTTTGATGGCTTGTTTCATGCCAGCACCTCCCACAAAATGGTTAAACATACTAAAATACCTATATTGATTTTTCCGGATGCTGAATAATAATAATGTAAAAGTGGTGGTTATCACCCATTAAAATACTGTTTTAACTGGCAAATCTTATTTGATGCTACAGCAAAACCGTGTATGGAGTTATAAAAGAATTTTGAATCAGATAAAGCTATTTATGGCTTTTTATGTGATAGTAAAAAAGGTTTCTACTGAAAAATAATTTATGAAACTAAAAACCAATAAGATACTAACCATCAACAGCGGTTCATCAAGTATCAAATTTGCTTTATTTGATGCAGCTGCAAATTTAAAAAAGGAACTGTATGGAAAGATTGAACGTATTGGCTTTAGCGATGCTGTATTAACTTATCAGGATTTAGTTACTGATAAAACCGGTAAACACATTATTGGCAATACATCTGCTGTAAAGTTTTTGATTGATTGGCTAAAAGAGTATATTGATATAGCTTCAATATCCGCAATAGGACACCGGGTGGTTCATGGCATGAAGCATATTGAACCTGAACTGGTATCACTGGAATTATTGGATGAATTGAACCGAATCAGTGTTTACGACCCTGACCATCTTCCGCAGGAAATTGAAATGATTGAACTATTTCGTAAGCTTTATCCGGACACACTTCAATTAGCTTGTTTCGATACTTTCTTTCATGCGGCTATGCCCCGCATAGCAAAGCTTCTGCCTATACCCCGCCGCTATGATGCGATGGGTATTCAACGGTACGGATTTCACGGACTTTCCTATGCTTATCTTATGGAAGAACTTACCCATCTTGCCGGACATGAAACAGCAAAGGGGAAAATTATATTGGCACATTTAGGAAATGGTGCAAGCCTTGCAGCGGTAAAAGATGGTAAAAGTATTGACACCAGTATGGGCTTTACACCAACTTCCGGTTTAGTGATGGGAACACGAACAGGTGACCTTGAACCAGGTGTAGCATGGTTTCTGATGCAATCGGAAAAATTGAACCCTGAACAGTTCAGCAATCTTATCAATCACCAATCAGGATTGCTTGGTATTTCAGAAACAAGTTCTGATATGCAGGACTTACTGGTACATCAACATAAAGATAACCGTGCTGCGGAAGCGGTTGAACTATTTTGTTATCAAACAAAAAAATGGATCGGTTCATTTGCTACTGTATTGGAAGGGCTGGATACATTGGTGTTTGCTGGTGGAATAGGTGAGAATGCACCCGAAGTTCGTTCACGGATATGCAATGGATTACAATTTCTCGGCATTGAATTGGATGAAAAAAGAAATACAGAAAATAACAGTATTATTTCTACAGATAAAAGCCGTGTAACTGTCCGTGTTATTGAAACAAACGAAGAACTGATGGTAGCAAAATTGGTTCACAAAATTTTAAATAGTACAGGTAAAAAATAATTTTATGGAAACAAAAAATGTACAGGAAACCGATAAAATATTACCGCCGGAATTGCTGAATAAAATGAATGCGTACTGGCAGGCAACAAATTATTTATCTGTAGGTCAAATTTATTTGTATGATAATCCGTTGCTAAAAGAGCCACTGACACTGGAACATATCAAACCCCGTCTCTTAGGTCATTGGGGCACCACACCGGGCCTTAATTTTATTTATGTACACCTTAATCGAATTATTAAACAATACGATTTAAACATGAATTATGTAACCGGGCCGGGGCATGGCGGGCCGGGGTTGGTAGCCAATACTTATTTAGAAGGATCTTATACCGAGTTATATCCGAATATTACACAAGACGAACAGGGTATTAAAAAATTATTCAAACAATTTTCATTTCCTGGAGGTATCCCCAGCCATGTTGCGCCTGAAACACCTGGCTCCATTAACGAAGGAGGGGAATTGGGATACTCATTGGTGCATGCTTTTGGTGCTGTGTTTGATAACCCTGATTTAATTGCTGCCTGTGTTGTAGGTGATGGCGAAGCAGAAACTGGCGCATTGGCTGCAAGCTGGCATTCCAATAAATTTTTGAATCCGGTACATGATGGCGCTGTACTTCCTATCCTGCATCTTAATGGTTATAAGATTGCCAACCCCACTATTTTTGCAAGAATACCTGAAGAAGAATTAATACAACTTTTTAATGGTTATGGTTACAAAGTTTATTGGGTGGAAGGCGATGAGCCAAATGATGTGCATCAGCAATTGGCATCAGCATTGGATACAATTTTAATTGAAATAAAAGCAATTCAAACAGAAGCAAGAACAAACGGTTTTACCAAAAGGCCAATATGGCCAATGATTGTTTTTAAAACTCCGAAAGGATGGACATGCCCCAAAATAGTTGATGGATTACCCGTAGAAGGAACATGGCGTTCGCACCAGGTACCGTTGGCAGAACTTGCTACCAAACCTGAACATATAAAAATATTAGAGGCATGGATGAAATCCTATCAACCCGAAAAATTATTTGATGAAAAAGGGAAATTAAAAAGGGAATTAGCTGAATTAGCACCCTAAGGAATAAAGCGAATGGGCGCAAACGAAAATGCAAATGGAGGAATGATTTTACATGATTTAAAAATGCCTGATTTTGAAAAATATGCAGTTCCTGTATTGCAACCGGGAACTACCAATGCACAATCCACTTTAATAATGGGTGCATTTATCAGGGACGTTATGAAACTAAACTGGGACAGCAGAAACTTTAGGGTATTTGGCCCCGATGAAACAGCTTCCAACAGGCTATCATCTATTTTTGAAATTACGGGACGAACCTCCACTGCAGAAATAATAGAAAATGACAATCATATTTCACCAGA
>JAJAZO010000171.1 GCA_026785745.1 Chitinophagaceae bacterium
GTGCCATTATCCAGGTAATAAATGATGGGCTTTACCGGTTCACTCAATACAGCGGTTGGATCTTTTTTCTTTAAACGATGCCGCAGGATAAATAATTTCTCGATCGGTTCTGCAACCGGTGTACTGTAATCAAAGAAACTTACCGGCATATAACTGCTCCGGGGATCAAACACTCTCGGCATATAATCATTATCCGGTAATTGTACAAATGAATGATGCATCCGCAATGTGATAGCTTCTGCAGAAGGAGTAACGGAGTTTACAAAATTTCCTGTGGTCCCGTCACTGTTGATAAATGTTACGGTGGTTTCCAACTCTGTATTTAATGGAAAATTTTTGGAACGAGGTAAATAAACCGCAGACCGGGTTTTATCTATTATATAATTACCCTGCTGACGAGCCCTAAGGCGGTTGGACACCTGCATGGCGTCACGCAATAAAAAATCGGTTGCATCAACAAGATAATGATTGTTGCTTTCAGCTTCCACCGTAAAACCCCACAGAGTAGATTGCGCAAAAGATTGTTCTACTGCTCTTCTTTCTGCTGGATCGCTGGTAACAGCCCGGTATTTATAATTGGGTTCTGTTAAAAGAATCTTTCTTCCTATTTTGGAAAATTTTATGATCCGTTCGCCACCTAACAGACCTCTGTCCAATCCAATATCATTAGAACCCAGGCCTGCGGGCAATGAAGTGACATACAAAACTTCTGTATCTAATTTATCTATCTCCAGCCATATCTTACCTGTATTTTCATCCCAGTAAAAATTCATGAAGCCTTCATACTTTTTCAGATCCTTTGTTTTTTCTTCAATAGTCGGAAGCCTTTGTGCAGATAGAAAAAAAGGAAATAAAAAGAAAAACAGTAACAGCCTTTGCATAACAAATGAGTTTAGGTATTCAAGATATGAAATTTAAGGACGAATTATAGTCTATTATTACCAGTGGCTCCCAAACCTGGTTATTATACTTCTGCTGGCAGCAGCCGATTCAACTAACGATTAAGTTGGGCTATTCAGCTACACCAAATAAGAAATAAAAAATCGTTGCCCGATAAACTTGCAACTGAATTCCTTTTCTAAAGTAAAAGAACCCCTTTATCTTTACCCTTAATTATTGAAAACCATACGATACTGAAAAAAATAATTTTGCTATGTGATTTTTTCGTTTATTAAATTTACAATCAAATCTTTTTAAGATTTTATCAGTTAAAAAAAATAATAAGGGTGCCATTTCCGGGCCGGTAGTTTCTGTTATACTAAGCACCTACAACGGCGGGGAATTTCTTGCCGAACAGCTTGACTCTATACTTACTCAGACGTATACCAACCTTGAAATAATAATTACTGATGATGCTTCAACCGACAATACTGTTGAAATCATCAAACAGTATCAGCAAAAAGATTCAAGAATAAAGTTTTTTGAAAACAGCCAGAATAAAGGGCCTAATAAAAATTTTGAAAAGGGGATACAGCATGCCAGCGGGGAATATATATCCATAAGCGACCAGGACGATATTTGGGACAGCAGGAAAATCGAAACGATGATGAAGCTTTGGCCGCCGGGCTCCTTGTTTATATTCTCAATACCCGGACAGTTTCATGGCAGGGATTTTGAATCGAGAAAACCTATTCCCCGTTATTTTTTTTCTGCTATTAATAATGTGCATAAACTGGTCTTTAACACTCCGGTTAGCGGACATGCCTGTATGTTTAAAAAAGAACTGGTTGCCTGTTGCCTGCCTTTTCCGGAAGATATATATTACGACTGGTGGATAAGCATTCATGCCGCCAGTATGGGAACTCTTGGCTGCATTCCTGAAACACTTTCCTGGCAACGCATACACGGAAATAATTTTTCACTCAAGGTTTATTCTACCGGTAATAAAAAAGAGAAGCAGGCAGCACTGAGAAAACAATGGACATATTTTATTGAAACCTTTTTCAAAAAATCACTTGGAGATGAAAAAGAAAAAAAATCTTTATTGAAATATGCTGGTATGCTTAAAAAAATGAACGGAACTACTTTTTCACTGGCAATGTTCCGGTATATTCTAAAAAACAGAAAACTTGTATTTCATTATAAGCGGAAACCATTTGTATTTATCTCACACCTGAAACATGCTTACAGGATGGCAAGGAGCGGTGTTATATAAAAATCAATTATAGCAGATTAAAGAATCAGGCGGTTTTGTTATTTTTCCACCACCTGTAACCAATATAGCCAACTATTGCAAAAGGGGTAAAGGCGAGGTATAAAATACCAGAGTTCATTCCTTTGGCTGGTTTTTCGCCGAGCTGTTGGGTGGTTTTAGTGCAGATAGAACATTGGGCAAATGAATAGCTATTAAATAACAGCGAAAAGAGAATAGTGAAAAGTATTATCCGAACCCACTTTTTCATACAAAACTTTGAAAGGCAAATTTACACCGGAATTATCTCTTGATAACCGCAGCAGCCCTATTTTTTTACTGCATCTCCAATAAATTTACCTTTCCTACACTTTTTGGCTGATAGCAGCCTGCCGGAATAGCCACATATTTTTTCTTCTTACAAAACCAACTAAAAAGTAAAAGAAATAAAATTCTCCTATCCCTAAAATACAAAAAAGGCACCGGAGTTTTTCCAATGCCTTTTTAAAAAATATAATTGACGCTATTAAACAGCCTGAGCTTCCATTTTCTTCTGCACTTTCTTTCTTTCGTCTTCATTCAATATCACCTTTCTCATACGGATGAAGTTTGGTGTTACTTCAATACACTCATCCTGCTGAATGTATTCCATACATTCTTCCAATGTCATCAGGGTTTTAGGCTGAATGCGGGTAGCATCATCACTTCCGCTTGCACGGTGGTTGGTTAGTTTCTTTGGTTCAGTAGCATTTACTACCAGGTCGCCGGGCTTAATGTTTTCTGCTATGATTTGACCAGCATATACTTCTTCTGCTGCATCTACAAAGAAGCTTCCCCTATCCTGTAATTTATCAATTGAATAACCGGTTGTTTTGTCCGTATTCTTGGAAAGTAATACACCGTTGCCTCTTCCGGGTATCGGGCCTTTCCAGGGTTTGTATTCAGTAAACCGATGCGCCATTACTGCTTCACCAGTTGTAGCTGTCAGCATTTGTGTACGCAAACCAATCAACCCTCTTGACGGAATTTCAAACTCCAAATGTTGCATTTCACCTTTTGTTTCCATAATCAGCATTTCACCTTTGCGACGGCTTACGAGATCAATTACTTTGCTGGCAAATTCCTGCGGTACATCCACCACCAGGTTTTCATACGGCTCACATTTTTTACCGTTGATTTCTTTTACAATTACCTGTGGTTGTCCTACGGTTAATTCATATCCTTCACGACGCATCGTCTCAATCAGAATACCTAAATGGAGAATACCACGGCCATACACCATCAGGCTATCGCCTTCTTCACTGTCCTCTACTTTTAAGGCAAGGTTCTTTTCTGTTTCTTTCATCAACCTGTCTCTCAGGTGTCTTGATGTAACAAATTTCCCATCCCGACCGAAGAAGGGTGAATTGTTTACAGAAAACAACATGTTCATGGTTGGTTCATCCACACTTATTACCGGCAATGCTTCAGGTGTTTCTGCATCAGCCAGTGTATCGCCGATATTAAATCCTTCAATACCTACCACAGCACACAGGTCACCAGCTATTACTTCTGTTACTTTCTTTTTACCCATTCCTTCAAACACATACAGCTCTCTCACTTTCGTTTTCTTAATACTCCCATCAGCCTGCATCAAAACAATGTTCTGTCCTTCCGTAAGTACACCACGGCTTACTTTGCCAATAGCTATACGGCCAAGGAAAGAAGAGTAATCCAGTGATGTAATCTGCATTTGTACGGGACCCTCATTTACTTTTGGTGGTGGCACATATTTTACAATACCATCCAGCAAAGGATCAATGCCTTCAATCTGTTCTAATGAATCATTGAACCAGCCATTTTTTCCAGAACCGTAGAAGGTCGGGAAATCCAATTGTGCTTCTGTTGCATCAAGGTTAAAGAACAACTCAAAAATCGCATCATGCACTTCATCCGGGCGGCAGTTTGGTTTGTCCACCTTATTGATAATAACGATAGGTTTCAGGTTTAACTGAAGGGCTTTCTGTAGTACAAATCTTGTTTGTGGCATCGGGCCTTCAAAAGCATCTACCAACAGGCAAACACCATCGGCCATTTTCAATACTCTTTCCACCTCACCACCAAAGTCGGCGTGACCCGGCGTGTCAATTACATTGATCTTAACGTCTTTATATACAACGGCTGCATTCTTACTAAAAATAGTGATGCCTCTTTCTCTTTCCAGATCGTTGCTATCCATTATCAGCTCACCGGTTTCCTGGTTGTCCCGGAAAACTTTAGTGGCATGTAAAATTTTGTCAACCAGTGTAGTTTTACCATGGTCAACGTGGGCAATAATTGCGATGTTTCTTATTTCCATAATCTCATTTTCAAACGA
>JAJAZO010000172.1 GCA_026785745.1 Chitinophagaceae bacterium
AAGTGAAATATTTTCTTTTAATCTATACCCATTGATATTATAAGCAGGGGTGCAAAACCACAGCATCAACCCATAACCCATCAGCATAAATCCCAATTTTGTATATGGATGAAAATTTGTGTTCTGTATTTTTTCCGTCAGCTTCAGGTACTCCCACCAGCAACCAAAATGGATGATAGAAAATAAAACAAAAAAGCTCCAGTGGTTCCATAGCAAACCTGTCAGCATGATGGCTGCAAATACGATGGCAGTTAATGCCCTTGTTTTAAATACCTGGAAGTTAAATGCCATAATTATTCAAAATCAAATGGATGATCTTTTACCTCTTTGTCCTCTGCATACACATTAGTATAAGTAACGGTTGATTTCCTTTTCATCCAGATAACAAGAAACACAACCAATGCTAAACTGATAGCCGCACCCACTGCAATGTTTGACAGGTTCAACGTATTTTCATTATTCAATGATTCAGGATTGAAATAAACAAGTACGATAAGGGCAGCATCATACACAAAGTGTGCAAGGATAGCCGTCCACAAACTGCCACTATACCAATAAATGGCACCGAGTAAAATGCCCAGTACAAACCGTGGCAGAAAACCATAGAACTGCACATGCATGGCAGAAAAAAGAAAGGCAGAAATAATAATACCGGCCCAGGGACTTTTACATAATTTAATCAAGAGCCGCTGCGCCACGCCACGGAATAATAATTCTTCACCAACAGCAGCGAGTCCGGCAATGCAAATGATATTCAGTATTAAATCTTTGATGGTATGCTTTGATAATAATGCCTTAATAGTTTTAGCAGCATCTGCTTCCTGCTCTTTCATCCAGTTGGCTATACCGGCAGGAAACTGAACATTGCGGTTGAGTTCACCTAAAAAACTAACCAAAGGGAGAGCCAATAGCAACACTCCTGCTGCCACTAAGAAATAACCAATGTTAGATGGCTTTTTTAAACCGAGGTATTTTTTACTGTCAATACTGAAAAGCCAGGCGCAAAGAAAAGAGGGAATAAGAAATAAACTAACAAACTGGATGATCTGCATTCCCCGGATAACAGTAATTAATGTGGGACTGTTATAGTCCCATTTCGAACTGTCACTCATTGTTTCCAGGTCCATGCCTGATATTTTAGATAGCAATACTGTTCCTAAAATTCCGATAAGAAAAAAACTGGTCAGGGCAATGCTGATGAGGATAAGAAACTGTTTTCCGGGAGATTTTGCTTTTAATAATCCTTTCATGTGTATATCATTATTTTATCTGTATGATGCCTGCTTGTCGGCAGACGGGGAAATCGCTTCAAATATTGGTTCCCGGTTGGTAATAAACATCATGGCTCATTCCATTAGAAACTCTGCTCTTTAGATTGTAAATTTGCCGTTTGTACTCCTGCGCTAAAGCTTCGGCGTACTCTGTAAAATGGTAAAGATAGGCAACATACAACTTCCTGACTTTCCGTTGCTTCTGGCACCGATGGAAGACGTAAGCGACCCGCCGTTCCGGGCTGTGTGCAAGGATAACGGAGCCGATCTGATGTACACTGAATTTATTTCCTCCGAAGGATTGATAAGAGATGCGATTAAAAGCAGGAAAAAGCTTGACATCTTCGATTATGAACGGCCTGTCGGCATCCAGATTTTTGGTGGCGATGAAGATAGCCTGGCCATGGCTGCAAAAATTGTAGAAGTCACCAATCCCGATTTGTTAGACATCAACTTTGGCTGCCCGGTAAAAAAAGTGGCGATGAAAGGAGCAGGAGCCGGCGTATTAAAAGATATTGATTTGATGGTGCTGCTAACATCTGCTGTGGTGAAAGCAACTTCATTACCTGTTACCGTAAAAACAAGATTGGGCTGGGATGATAACACAAGAAACATTGAAGAAGTGGCTGAACGGTTGCAGGATGTGGGTATTAAAGCATTGGCCATACATGGACGTACCCGTTCACAGATGTACAAAGGCGAAGCTGACTGGACATTGATTGGTAAAGTAAAAAATAATCCAAGAATAACTATGCCGATTTTTGGTAATGGCGATATTGATTCACCCGAAAAAGCTGTCGAATATAAAAACCGTTATGGTGTAGATGGCATTATGATTGGCCGTGCTGCTATCGGCTACCCCTGGATATTTAATGAGATAAAACATTTTGTAAAAACAGGAGAGCATTTACCGGCACCAACTATTGAAGACCGTTTATTTGTTTGCCGCAAGCATTTAAACAAATCCATCGAATGGAAAAACCCGGTGGTGGGCATCAATGAAATGCGCCGTCACTATGCCAACTACTTAAAAGGCTTGCCGAATATAAAAGAGTTTCGTAATAAATTAGTTACCCTCACTACTGAAGAAGAAATAAATGCCGTGTTTGATGATATTGCAAAAACATATGACGGTTATGAGTTTGCAAAAACTCCGATTGAACTGGTGAATTATCATGAAAAGTGCCCGGTGTAAACAGGGTCGGGACGCTGTAAGCGGCCTGAACCGTTTCAATTGGTGAAAGGGAGTAAGCTATAATGTGGCCTGAATCTTTATTAGAGAGCTTAGTTTTCTAATAATATGCTTAAAACTTTATGGTTCAGTCCCCTTTCAAAGTCCCGACCATAATTTACTGCAACTTCATCACAAAAGCCCCTTTCATCGTTACATCGTACCAGGGAATATGTAAGGAATCGCAATCTTTTTTCCAGTAAGTAGTTTTCCATGCGGGCACAGAGCCATCAAAAACAACTTGTTTTATATTTAATGAAGCAGCCAGTTTCTTCATATATACTTTAGGGTTTTTGGAGATTACGAGTAAATCAATGGATGGCTTTGGTTGTTGCGGGATGAACGAAACAGCTTCGTCTAATAATAAAATCTTTTTGCCATTGTAGTTTAGGTAATTTTCATAAACAGATAAATTATTAAGAGCATTAACCTCTTTTATTCGATACAATACCCTCGATGGTTTTAAATGGAAGTTGCGGGCAAAATCGTTAGTTAGCAGGTCGCTGTCGCCAACAAAGAAATAGTTTCTGCCGTTCACAATATCAATGGCTCTTTTCTGCGGCACATTATAAACAATGATTTTCTGTTGCTGGTTGCTTTGCACAAATGAAAACGAACGTACTGCTACAAAGCCGAGTAAGGCAAGCAAACCAAGCTTTAAACCTCTTCCTGATTTTTCCATTAGCCAATAACTGATACCGACGGTAAAAAGAACTAACAAGATGGCCTGTAATATACTTATCTGTAACCCATCCCATAACGAGAACCTGATGGTTTCAATTCTTTCAATATAAGTATTCATCAGCCAGATAAGCCAGGATATAAGTTTGCCAACCAGCATTGCAACAGCAGGAATAAATGAAATAACACATAGCAAAATTTCTCCCAGCAAAATGGCACTGGACAAAGGCACTGCCAGGAAATTAGTTAGTATAAACAAATTAGGAAACTGATGAAAGTGATAAATGCTTAAGGGAACTGTCAGTATTTGTGCAGCCAGGGTAACGGCATTCAGTTTCCACAAGAAGTCAAGTATTTTGTTTTTAATATAAAACCAGTTATAGATTGGCCGCATAAAAATGATAATGCTTAACACTGCTG
>JAJAZO010000173.1 GCA_026785745.1 Chitinophagaceae bacterium
ACTGCAAGTAGTGAAAGTATTACCACAGCAACCATTTGTTTCCACCAATTTTTTATAAGGTCAGTTATATCCGGCATTGTATGTTGGTTAAGGATGATTCTGTTTTAAAATATTTCGCCACTTATTGAGGTCAACTAATTTAAAAAGTATTGCAGCAGCTATTGTAATAAGTCCGGCAACCGCAATAAGCAACCATCTGCTGATATTCACATTGCTGCACCAATAATAAAATCCGCAAAGAATTACTCCTATAAAAATATACATTAACAGGGAGCGGAGGTGGATATTTATTCCTGATTTTCTTTGAACATAGATCATAGCAGTAATTCCGCAAAAAGCCTGGCTGATTAATGCAGCAATACAGCAGCCTTTGGCTCCATAACCGGGTATCAGCAGCAAATTCAATACTATATTCAGTGCAACTGCAAACAGAGTGATATAACAAAATGGCACCACCTGCCCGGTTGCCGTCATCACTGTGCCATACACCTGCACTAATGAATAGCCAACCAGTGCGGGCAAGCACAATTGCAAAATTTCAATACCGGCCTTATCATTATTGTGATACAAAATCTGCTGCATCCACGGAGCAAGAAAAACAGTGGTGCAGGCAATAAACAATGAAAAAAGCAGCAATAAATGGCGGGAGTTTAATATTGCTCCATCTATGTTATTTCCGCGGCTCCATTGACGGGCAATAAATGGCAAGAGGAAAGAAGCCAGCAGGTAGCCAGCCATATTTGATGCATCAAGCAAACGGTAAGCTCCTGCATACAACCCGGCCTCGAAGGCTCCGTTTGTATGTATTCTTTCCAATAAAAATCCATCTAACCGGTAATGAACAGACATCAGCAGTACTAGTATGGCAAACGGAAAAGCTGATTGTAAAATTTGCCTGCCCGGCAGAGATTTACCAAATGAAAGTTAATTCCTCTTTTGATAAGGATTATCAGCACAACTGTTATGGCAAGCAGTGTACAGGCAATTTGTGCCTGTAAAAATCTTTCAAGAGTTATTCCTCCCCATAAAGAAGGAAAGTAAATAAAGCTGCCGCACAAGAGTATCATTAATCCTTTATCTAAAACGGAAAGCCATGCCTCTGTACCAAACCATTGATGTGCAGTAACAATACTTCTTACAAAAACAAACAGCGATATGAGAACCTGTATAGCTATTACTCCAGCAAGTATAGGCCATTGCCGGATGCCGGTTATGTATGCCACTGCAAAAACAATAGCTGCATAGATAAGGGCAAAAAGCAGTTTGATAAAAAGAAAACTACCTGCTTTATCAATAAAATTTTCATTATTGGCTGCTAACTGGCGGTTAAAAAAAGTTGTTACGCCCCAATCCAGCAAAAAACTAAAGACGATGGAAAAGTTGAGCAATGAAAAATAAGTACCATACACTTCTGTACTAACATTGTTCTGTACCTGGCGGTCAATACCAAATATCCATAGCGGTTTGATGATTACATTTAATATAATCAGCAAGCCAAGTGAAGAATAAAATTTTGAAGCCTCTTTCATCTGTAAGAGTTGACCGCTACATTACTTTAACGTTGCGGCTAAAACTTTCATCCAGCGAAATGAAAGTTTCAGTTCTTTCAATACCTTTTATCTTTTGCAACTGGTCGTGCAGCACAAACCTGAGTTGCGTAATGTCTTTACAAACAATTTCTGCAAACATGCTATAGTTGCCTGTTGTATAATTGAGCCGTACTATCTCCGGTATCTTTTGTAAATCCCTGGCCACCGCATCATAGAGTGAACTTTCTTTCAGGTAAATGCCGATAAAAGCAATAACATCATAGCCTAATTGTTTCAAATCTGCTTTCAGCCTAGTACCTTTAACGATTCCTGCTTCCTGTAGTTTTTTGATACGAACATGAATAGTGCCGCCTGAAACAAACAGTTTCTTTCCCAGATCGGCGTAAGAGATTTCGGCATTTTCCATCATGTGATGGATGATCTGCAAATCCAATTTATCAAGATTTAATTTACCCGCCATTTTGATATTATTTTAGATAATATTCATAATAATTGGCAAATATTTGAATAATTTCTATAATTTCAAAATATTTATTAGAAAATTTGGAATCAATTATTTGTACGGCCTATATTTGTGTCATCAATCCCGATAGCTATCGGGACTTAAAATAACAAGACATACACTGTGGGGTGATGAAATTGCGAAAGCATGGCAGACATGCCCTCTTGTCTCGGGGGTGGGGAAAACAGGATAAACGTAGCATAGAGCCGTTTGGTCCGCCGAAAGGTGAATCAGACGACCGGGGTCGACCACCGAACTTTGTACTACAGCTAACTGCCCCGTGAAGGTTCGAGCCCTTCCCCTACAGCTTTTAAAGCCTTTCTGAAAAATCAGAAAGGCTTTTTTTATTTTCCATCGGCAGCAAAAAAGAAACCCCCGAAATTTACGGCATGAAAAAAATACTAATAGCCTTTGTATTAATCTTTTCCATGTTTACCGGCAGCGCCCAAAAAGATAAAGTGTACTCTTCTTTAGACGAAGCGTTAAAAAATCCATCAGAAGTTTTTATCCTCTGCCTGAATAATAAGAAGCTTACGAATGTTCCGGAAACTATTGTCCGTTTTACAAATCTTACAACCCTCAACCTGGCGGGAAATAAACTTTCTTCTATACCTGAAAGCATTACCGCCTTAAAGCATCTTACGGAACTTGACCTGAGTAATAACAGGCTTAATTCTATTCCTGAAATCGTTGCCCAATTGGTTAACCTGACTTTATCGCCACAATGGTTAGCCTTTCAGAAATTTATTTGTATGGAACCCTACTCACATCAATTCCTGAAAGCATATCAAAACTCAGCAATCTTACCGAGATCGGTTTGGGAGGAAACTTGCTGACTTCACTTCCTGAAAGTATGAGCGGCCTGATCAACCTTAAAT
>JAJAZO010000174.1 GCA_026785745.1 Chitinophagaceae bacterium
GTATAATAGCGAACATCAATATTAGGATACACATCCTTCAATGTAATAGCCTGGTAAATACGGCAATTACCAGCCCATTTAGTCGGGTCGTTCCCAATAAAATAATTGTTATACGCAGTAATCATTTTGTCGGCCAATACCTCTATTTTTTCAGAAGCTCCTACAAAGTCAACGTTATAGGCATGCGAACGAAGTACAAATTTGTCAGTTGATTTTACTGGTGACCCATCGGCTGTTTGTCCATGAAGAAACCGGGAGGCAGTAATAAAATCTTCCGGTTTATGCTGCAATACTGTAAAGCCGCCAGACCGGATAAAGAAAGCACCATTACTAACATTACCCTTGTACTGCACACGGCTGTCCCATTGGCCTTTGTTTTCAATAAACTCAATATTATTATAACTCTGTGCAGTAGCTGCAAAAGCAGTGAAAAGTAGTGCGGCAAAAAAGAGGGAACGTTTCAGGGTCAAATTATTTGTATTAAAGTAACTAAATTTCACCAGAAATGGATTGAAAACTTGTGTTAAGAAATGTCCTCTCAAAGTCATTTGTTTTTTTTAGGTATTGGTTCAGGTCAATTGTTTAAAAATAACTTGCCGAATTATGAAATTTTACTCCACGCCACTGCTCCTTTCTTATGATTCAGAAAAGTCTTTAACCGCAAATTGTCTGCCGAAACAAGGTCCGGGTCATCATCCAGTAATTTTGCCGCCACATTTCTGGCAATTTCCAACATCGGCCGGTCTTGGACTATACTGGCAAGCTTAAAGTTTAATTCGCCACTCTGCCTTGTGCCCTGAATATCACCAGGTCCTCTTAATTCGAGATCCTTTTCTGCAATCTCAAAACCATTACTGGTTTCTACCATGGTTTTGATACGTTGGCGGGCATCATTACCCAATTTGGAACCGGATAAAAGTATGCAATAGCTTTTTTCGGCTCCCCGGCCTACCCTGCCCCGCAACTGATGCAACTGCGACAAACCGAATTTTTCCGTACTCTCAATCACCATCACCGAGGCATTGGGTACATCCACTCCTACCTCTATAACGGTGGTAGATACCATTATCTGCGTATCATAGTCAACAAATCTTTTCATATTTAGTTCTTTTTGCCCGGCTGGTTGCCGCCCATGCACCATACTTATCCAGAAGTTGGGCTCAGGAAAATAGCCTTTTACGTTTTCGTAGCCCTGCATCAGGTTTTCGTAATCTAAAGTGGCACTTTCTTCTATCAATGGAAAAATGATATAGGCTTGCCGTCCTTTATCAATCTCTGCCCGTATAAAATCCATCACTTTACTTCGCTGCGATTCATAACGATGAACGGTAGTAATGGGTTGCCGGCCTGGTGGCAGTTCATCAATAACACTATAATCCAGATCTCCATAAGCAGTCATTGCTAATGTGCGGGGAATGGGTGTCGCCGTCATTACCAGCACATGGGGTGGAATGCTTGCCTTTTGCCAGAGCTTTGCCCGTTGTGCCACCCCGAAGCGGTGCTGCTCATCAATAATTACAATGCCAAGATTGTTGAACTTTACCACATCCTCAATTACGGCATGAGTACCTATCAGGATTTTTAAAGTGCCTTCTTCCAGTTCTTTTAATATTTTTCTTCGTTCCGCTACTTTTACAGATCCGGTTAGTAATTTAACAGGCACATTTATTTTAGCTAACAATGAACTCAGCGTTTTAAAATGTTGCTGTGCCAAAATTTCTGTTGGCGCCATCAGACAGGCCTGGTAATTATTATCAATTGCAAGTAACATGACTAGGACAGCTACAATTGTTTTTCCACTGCCTACATCCCCCTGTAACAAACGGTTCATTTGTTTTCCCTTTGCAGTATCATTCCTTATTTCTTTTATCACTCTTTTTTGCGCACCTGTTAATTCAAATGGAAGATGGTTTTTAAAAAAATCATTAAAAAAATCACCTACTTTATCGAACACTACGCCTTTTGAAAAGCGATGACGATGGCTACGCAATAAGTTCATTCGTAATTGTGCAATAAATAATTCTTCAAACTTTATTCTTTTAACAGCCTCTTCATATTCATCCGTTGTTTGTGGCAAATGAATTTGCCGGTAAGCCTGAAACCGGCTGATTAGTTGAAGTTGCTCTACTACAGACTGTGGTAAATTTTCCGGAACATCTTTCTCCTGCACCATTCCCATCAGCAGTTGTGTCAGTTTTCCTATTTGTCTGCCGCCAAGGCCCCTTGCTTTTAGTTTTTCGGTGGTGGAATAAACTGGTTCAAGAAAACTTTTTCCCAATGGTTGCGGTGCCGACAACACTTCTAATTCGGGATGAACAATTTGCGGCTGCCCGTTATAAAAAGTAACACGACCATAAATGAGATATGATTGGCCCACTTCCAGCAGCTTCTCCACCCAACTCAATCCCTGAAACCAGGTTAGTTCAAGAAAGCCACTTTTATCTTTTACCTGTGCCACTATCCTTTTGCCACCCCTTTGACCAACTGTATCAAAATTAACCAGCACCGCTGCTATTTGGGCAAAGTCCGTTTCATACGTTATTTCGCTAATAAGATTGACTTTAGTCCGGTCAACATATCTGAAAGGATACTGCTCTAACAGATCACCAAAGGTGAAAACAGCGAGTTCCTTTTTCAGCAAATCGCCCCGCTGGGGGCCAACACCTTTTAAATACTCAATGGGACTGGATAATATGTGAGAGGAGAATGAAATAGACTATAGTTTGGAAACAAAAATAACTGAAACTTGTGAGGCAACAGAAAGCCAGGTTCTGCTGTGAACGGACAGCAAATTCTGATTACTCCACTGCCTGCCGTAATGATTTTTCCCAAAGTACCGATTGCCTTCCTTTTACAAACTTGATAAAGCCTTTAACAAGGCAATAATTCATAAATACAAAATAGAAAGGGATGGTAAGCAATCCGGCTTTTTTTCCGGAGCGAACAAATAGCCATCCGGCTACTGCCAACACATAAAAAACTATTTGTACATACAACATCGAGTTATAAAAATCAGCTACGTACTCATAACTGACTATAAAAATGTTGGAAAATAACACAAAGACCAGCATTACCGGACAGAATATCCATCTCAGTAAACGCCTTGATATATATTGAAACCCTAGCAACGGGTGTTTAAAAATATTCAGGCATTCCTTTAAATATCCAACTGACTGATAAGCACCGGCAGATATTCTTACTTTTCTTTTTTCCTCTTCCGCCAGGGAAACTGAAGGCAACTCAGTAGCAAAAGCACCGGGTTCATATTCTATTTTATATCCTTCCAGGCAAATTTGCATAGAGATAATAAAATCATCCAGTATCAATTCATCATCCAGTTCTTTAAACAAAGCAGTGCGGATAGAAAACAATTCGCCGGCAGCCCCGGTCACCGTATTCAGCCCGGCATCTAATTTCTTCATAAAAGATTCGTATTGCCAGTATAGCCCTTCGGCCTCGCCAACTGCAGAAATCGTTTTGTTGCTTGCTATTTTTTTTTCTCCTGCCACACCACCTACTTTTTCGTTACTGTAATGTGCCATAATGCTTTTAACACAAGCTGTATTCAACATGGTATTTGCATCGCTGAATACAACCCATGGTGTTTGCACCTGCGTCATTGCCCTTTTTATAGCAGCATACTTTCCCTTTCTTTCTGGTTGATGCAGCAACGCAATGGAAGGAAATTGCTGAACAATTTTCTCTGAACCGTCAGTGGAGCCATCGATAATAAAAATCAGTTGTAGTTTATCAGCCGGGTAGTCAATCGAAAGGGTGTTGCGTATTTTCTGCTCCAGTATTTTTTCTTCATTGTACGCTGTAACAATCAACGTAACAGGTAATATTTCTTCTGAAAGTGCTTTTCGTTTTTTTGGTATAACCATCTTCTTCAAACCAGTAATGAAAACCAATAAAATCCCATAGCCAATATAGCAATAGAATAAAATGGTCAGGCTGATCCAGAAGAATATGGTTGCAGTTGTCATCATCGGAGATGCGAAAATTACGGTCTTGAAATAGCAAATATCCCAAGATGCTGGCGAAAAGCCGCAACTTGTTAAGGGGAAATCCTGAATTTTTACGATAACTAATAAAAAGCCCTTGCCCTTTTTAGTTTATGGGTCTATTTTTAATATCAATAAACAATATCCCTGATTCAAAACCAGGAAAATGAAAAGCCACTACTATCTTTTACAGCTTGATCTGTACTTCGGCAACTATAAATTTGCCTTGCTTTGTTTTATTACAGCGTTTGTAGTAACACTGATAACCATTCCCCCTATTATCAGCCTGATTAAAAAGCACAATTTATATGACAAACCCAATGCCCGTAAAGTACATACAGTACCTATTCCCACAATGGGTGGTATAGCTATTGTTGCCGGCATGATGATGGGCTTATGCCTCTGGTTTCCGTTCAGGAATGTAGCACCGCAGATAAGTTTTTTCTTCTCTGTTGCAGTATTACTTGCATTGGGAATAATGGATGATCTGAATGACCTTTCCGCAAAATACAAATTCGTCGTTCAGGCCGGGCTTGCCGCATTAATTGCTTTATCAGGCATCCGCATTACCTCGTTGGATGGGCTATTGGGTATCTATGATTTACCGATTACAGCGCAATTCACTTTTACTTTTTTGATAATCGTTGGCGTTACCAATGCTTTCAACTTTATTGATGGTATTGATGGACTGGCAGGTGGACTTGGTTTTATGAGCCTGACCATACTTGGATTGTTTCTCACCATGAGTGGTGATGTAAATACCGCAATGATTGCCTTTTCTCTAGCTGGTGGCATCCTTGCTTTTATGTATTTCAACCTAAACCCTGCCCGCATTTTTATGGGTGACACCGGTTCGCTGGTGCTGGGGTTTGTTGTAGCTGTATTATGTATCCGCCTGATGCAGGTAAATATATCCGTTGGTAATCCCGTATTTCCTCATGCAATAGTTTTTGTAGCCGCTATAGTTTTTATACCTGTTTTTGATACAATTCGTGTATTTGCCACCAGGATATGGAAAGGCAAATCACCTTTTGTAGCTGACAGAGCACATATTCATCACCTGCTTACTAACCAGGGCTTCAGTCATTCTTTTGCCACCAAACTTATCTGTGTCATTCACGGTTTTATTTTGCTGGAAGTGTATTGGCTGCGAAACCTAAAACAGGAATTTATTCTGCTGATACTGGTTGCCTTCATGCTGCTTACTACTGTTATGCTTAAAAACCTGGGCCTGGTAATGAGGAAGAGGAATATGCCAAAAGCAGATGGAGCTTTAAAGGCTGATTGACCAGTTCATCCTGGGTTTATTGCAAAACATATTCAGCAAGATAAAAAAGTTAGTTGATCCTGGTTCGTGATACATAAAACAAAGCAACACCAAATAAGTTTTATCGGTGTTTCTTGTTTCACATAGGGTATAAAATCAATTGTTTTGCCCGAAAGAGTATAATA
>JAJAZO010000175.1 GCA_026785745.1 Chitinophagaceae bacterium
CATTACCTCCACTCAAAACCAATGTCGTTCCTTTTTTTTTACGAACGCCTGGCAAGGCGAAAAACGGTTTGAGTAAAAAATAAAATCAACACAGAAATTGCATTCTTTTTTATAAAATACCTACATCCGCATACTTTTATTTTGCAACTGTAATGTCATTATCGTCGCTGCCCTTATGTAAATACCGCATCAGGCTGCTTTCAGCGAAGGTACTTGTCCTTTTCAAATTGATGTGTCCTGTAACCTCGGCGTAAGATTTTGTAAGATTGGTAACAAAAAGGCCATCTAAACTGGATTCAGTGGTATTGTTTACAAGATCCAGTACATTTAATTGTTTTACATTTTTATCAAGGGAAGGATAATTGTTTTGCACCAATGCTGCATCCAGTAATATTAACTTACCATCCTTTGCAAAATTTACCTTGATTTTCTTGATAACATTGTATTTTTCTCCATCTACAAGAAAACAAGTTTGTGAATAACCGCTGTACTTTCCTTTGTCTTTGCTTATAAAAACCTCATAAGTCAAAGATTGTTTAGAAGAATCGTTTGCCATAGTTCCTGACCAAAGGCCGGTAATATCCTGGCAAAAAATAATGATGGGAAAACAAATCGCCGCAACGGCGGATATAAGATGTTTCATAAGAATGGATTGATGGTCGGCTACAATACTACAATATATACAATGGCTTATTCAGCAAAATGGCAAATTTTTCATGGCAGAGGGCCTCACAGCGTAAGTTTACTTAAAAAAGAAAACGTAATAACCCGCCCGGGCTGAAAGGAAGCAATGGGTTCCTCTTTATCGTTATTCAAAATAAGCATTTCGGCTGTAGCAGTATAGCTGATAGGTTTATTATCAATTTTAATACTGCGTTTGGTAATAAACTTTTCAGGCTTGGTAGCAGTTGCACTGTCCTGTGAAAAGGAAAAAATTGAAAAGGCTGTCAGCAATAGTGAATTGTTGTTGTTTCATGCATTAAGTTTAAGCGTAATTGTATGATAGGAAATGTTATTAATTCAGTGAAATACGATTTGCATTTTCGGAAAGCCACTCCTCCAATGATTGTAATTAAGGGGTTAACTATTTTTGATATTGCACATAGCAGTTGATGGACGGCACTTCGACTCTTCGGCAAGTTCATAGCTGACTACACCAACCACGACGTGCTGCTTTTTTAGTAACACATGCCAAGGTTTAGGCGGGGTGCCTGCTGCGTTGCATCCTGCTACTCTTGTTAAACACCTGTTGTGGCAAAATTATTTCAACATTAACATCTGTCCGATATGATTGGCCATATGGTTAGTACGGCTGATGATGATATTTAATTTATTGCGGTGAGGTTCTTTTGCAAAATCTTCTGCTGATACCGAATTATGTTTTTCCAACCATTGAGCCGAAGACGTGGCAGTGAAATGTTCTTTCAGTTTTGCATTGACTGCTGCAAGGTTTTCTTTTAGCTCAGCGATGGCAGGCATCTCCTGTCCTGCTTTATCCGGCGTTGTGAGAAAAGCCTGTTCCAGTGCAGGAAATAAACGATTGACAAAACCTAACAAAGGAAGCATGTCATCGCTTACGGCCACCAAATGACCTAGCAGGTAAATACCCCTGTTTCTGCCGGGAGAAATCTCTTGCATCAATTGTTCCTCTGTTAACTCATCTAATAATTTGTTCAGGTAACCGTTTTGTGCATCCCAGGCACTTAGAGTCATCTTTACTATCAGGTCAAATTGTGTAGTTGTCTCCATGCTGTGATTGATTAGTTGATAAAATTAAGATTAGTGAAGCAATTAATGAAACAGCTGCCGGACGGTAATTAAATTGTGTAAAATAATATAAAGTTCCTGCTTAAACGGGGTGACTGATTTACACAGCTTAACGGACTACCGATAGTTTTACCGGCTGGCACCAATTTTGTCAAGGATTACACATAAAATATCCAACACATAGCAAAAAAAATATTCAACAGCCGCAGCAAAAAAATTGGCAAAATAATGCATGAGTTTAAAGAATAAAAACTAAAAAGCAGCTCGGGTGATAAAGTTAGAAAACGGAAGCAGGCTGTGGCTATTACAATTTCGGAAGCAAAAGAAAAAGGTTTGAAGGTGCCGGAAAAAAGAAAAAATAATTTTCAGCTTACTAAATTTAAAATATGTTATTAAAAAATGTTGGGTTTGTACTTGTTTTATTACTTGCTGTATCCTGCAATTCAAAAAAGATTAATACAGGGTCTTACAAAGGTTCAGTAAAAACGAGTGGTTACCGGGCCGATACATTACCGCCTCCTTATGCCACCGGCTCTGCTAAAAATTTCAGCCAGGTTATCGGCTGGAAAGAAGGTGAAATGCCGGTGGCTCCGGTGGGTTTTACGGTTACAAAATTTGCAGAGGGATTTGATCATCCCCGCTGGATATATGTAGCAGACAACGGCGATATTTTTATTGCTGAATCAAATACTATCTTGAAAGGGATACTTAAAATAGGGGCTAAACTTTCCCGTAAAATAAAAACACAGCATATAGGTGAAAGCCGAAACCGTATTACACTTATAAGGGATGCTGATAAAAATGGTATCCCTGAAAAAAGATTTACGTTTAAAGAAGATTTAAACCAGCCATTTGGAATGCTGATTATCGGCAACCATTTTTACATTGGCAATACAGATGGACTAATGATGTATAATTATGCTACAGGCGATACAATGCTTAAAGGTGAGGGGAAAAAAATCGTATCGTTACCTGCAGGCGAACATAACCGGCACTGGACAAGAAATATTATTACCAACGACAAAAAAGACAAAATTTATATTGCCGTAGGGTCAGGATCTAATGTAGCAGAAAACGGATTGGCTAATGAAATAAGACGGGCCGCTATTCTCGAAGTAAATATTGATGGCAGCGGTGAAAAAATTATAGCACATGGTTTACGAAATCCTGTGGGTATGGATTGGGCACCCGGCACTAACACTTTATGGACAGCAGTTAATGAAAGGGATGAATTAGGTGATGAATTAGTTCCTGATTATTTAACAAGTGTAAAAGAAGGCGGGTTTTATGGTTGGCCATTTTTTTATTACGGGCAGCATAAAGACCAACGGTTGGCAGATAGGCAAAGTCCCGACCCGATTGAAAGTGTGATTGTGCCGGATGTTGCCTTAGGTTCGCATTCTGCATCACTGGGCTTATTGTTTTACAGAAGCAATAAATTTCCCGCCAGGTACCAGAATGGGGCTTTTATTACTCAGCACGGTTC
>JAJAZO010000176.1 GCA_026785745.1 Chitinophagaceae bacterium
AGCTGGAATCTCCCTATAAAATGGTTTGGGTTTACCAAAAATGCAGTTAAAGTGGTAAACTTAACCTTGAGCGGAAGAAACCTGTTTATGTTTCTGCCAAAAACAAACGAGTGGACAGATCCTGAATTTTCTAACACCATAGGTAATGCCCAGGGTGTTACAGGATTTGAAACGCTTCCGCCAACAAGAATTTTTGGAGCAAGCATAAACATCCAGTTATAACTCTATAAATCTTTTAAGATATGAAACTGAAAAAATTAATATATAGTCTTCCCCTCGCAGTTATATTAGTTGCTGCGGCATCGGGTTGCCGGAAAAGTCAATTTATCATCAATAAAACCGTTAATGACCCTACGGACAGTACGGTAACCTACGATGTAGTGTTGCCGGCAGCCTTACATACCAGCGGTGCTATAATGGCCAGTTCTGGTAGTTGGGGTCCAATACAGAACTGGTTGGGCTTCTGGTCAAGGTCTGGTACATATGCTCCAAACGTTATCGAAGAAACCTACGAGATTACAACCAATTTTGGAAATGCTGTCTGGAATAACTGCTACGATAACAATTATGACTACAATATAGTACAATCAAAAGCCAATGTGGCCGGTGCTACTTTCTATGAAGGCATTGCCCGCATTATGAAGGCCCATAACTTCCAGATACTGGTGGATGTATATGGAAATGTGCCTTATTCTCAGGCACTAAAAGGAAGTGGTAATCCAACTCCTGCTTATGATAACGGATTGGCTATTTACCAGTCCCTTCTCCGTGAAATTGATGCAGGTATAGCGTTAATCAAAAATGCAGTCGTTGCTGCTGACAATGCTAATAAGGACATCTGGAAAAATGATATCGTGTTTGGAGACCCTGTAAATGGTACAATCGGTAGCGTTCCTGCCATGAAAGTGCGTTGGGCAAAATTTGGCAACACATTAAAACTGCGTATGCTTATACATGCTTATGCGGTAGGTGCTATTAATAAAGCAACTGAAATCGGCATCATTAATACAGAAGGAAGCGGTTATCTTGAAACAGACGCATTGGTGCAGCCTGGTTATACAACTGATAAGCCTATGCCATTCCATGCTAATTATAAGACCGATGCATTAGGACAAACACCCGCAAATAATGTTTACTATGCTGCCAATAAATGGGGTATTGAATATTATCAGGCTGATGGAGACCCAAGACGTTCCCGGTTTTATGAAGCAGGAACAGGTGGATTAATTGGAGTTCCTTACGGACTTCCTCCTGTTACTACCAACGTAAGGGCAGTATTAGCTGGTATCGGACCAGGCTTATATAAGACAAGTAGTTCACCTCAGTTTCTACTTACTGCGGCAGAAGCCTATTTCCTAAGGGCAGAAGCAAGACAAAGGGGCTTTATCACTACAGGGCCTACTGCACAGCAGCTAATGGAAAGTGGTATACTTGCAAGTATGACTTACTTGGTTACATCTGCCAGTCCTGCTACAAATCTGGCAAATTATTTAGTGTTCAATGCCGGCTATCCTGATGTTGATATTACTGCAGGTCCATTAGCACCCGGCTATCCTGCAGGTGGTATAGCTACTATTATTTCTCAGAAATGGTTTGCACTTAATGGTCTTAACCCACTTGAAGTTTGGTCAGATTACAGAAGAGTTCCTTTCTCCTCAGTTTCAACACTTGCCGGTGCATCAACTACCAGTTTTACTTACGGAACTGCTGGTGGTTTTTCTGCCGGGCCAAAAATTTCAGTAGCACCTCAGAATACCTCTAGGGTAATCCCGGTAAGGTATCTCTATCCACAAACAGAGTATAACTATAATTCTGCCAATGTGGGTGCACAGGGTGCCATTAATCAGTTTACCAGCCGTGTTTTCTGGGATTTAAACTAACTTTATACAACTTATAAAATAAGAAATATGAAAAAAATATTTTTAACATCCTCGCTCTTCGCAGTAATGGCTCTAATGCTGACAAGCTGCTTAAAAGACAAGGGTTTCGACAACCAGACTTATGGGATTAACGACCCTGATACACAACCTCCGGGTGTTGGGTTTCCGTTAGGTACCAAACCGCAGGGTTTTGGTTTGAATGTAAGTGCTGCTAACCAGGCGGTAAATGGATTAGTATATGTAAATCTGTTGTCAGGGGTTCCTGCTTCTTCAGATGTAAAAATAAATCTTACTAATACCACCACTACAGCAGTGGCTGCGTATAATACTGCCAATGGATTAACAGGCACTGGTGCTGTACTTGCATTACCAACAGCATTATACAATGTTGCTTTATCATTAACTATCCCATCGGGTTCCCGTAATGTACAGGTTCCCATTAATGTAACCAGCACTACCAGCTTAGATGCAACCAGAACGTATGCAGTAGGGTTTAATCTTACCTCTGTAGATGGTGGTTATAAGATTGCAGATAACATGAAAAACCTGTTCATCCTCTTCAATATCAAAAACAGGCTGGATGGGCGTTATGAAATAAAAGGAACCGCTTTAAGATTTGGTGATGCAGCCTTAACAGGTGATGTAGGAACCTATGAAGTTGATCTTGAAACTTTTGGTGCCGATGCTGTTCAATGGAAAATAGGATCCGCTATATATTGGGGTTCCCAGGCATCTCAACTTCCGGGTGGTTTTGAACCGCTTATTACGGTTAACCCAACAACCAACCTTATTACTAATATTAGAAGTGTATCCGGTATTTATATGACAACGCCGGTTGTAAGAACTGATATTATTGGTTCTACACAACGTTATGACCCGGTTACAAAGACTTTGTTCTTTGAATTTAGCTACGGTGGCGGACCTTCTTCAAGATTATTTAGTTTAAGAGCAAAATATTTGCGACCAAGATAATTTTTTCATTGAATTTCAAAAGGCTGTTAATTTATTAGCAGCCTTTTTTATTTACACAGAGTGTAAGCATGGTTTTTCACTATTTTTGAATTTCTAAATTTACAGGTATGAATGTGCCGGGCAGGGTTGTATTGTTGGTTTTTATATTGATATCAGCAATTGTATCTTATGGTCAGGGGATTAATTCAGACCTGGCTATGAACCATAACCGTTTGGTACGGGAAAAAACCGGTGATGGGGTATATAAAATGATTGGCCCTTTTAAGGTAGTAGGAACCTCTTATTTGTTTGGAGAAAAAAACAATGGTAATCTTTTTTCAACTGCCGCTAAAGCATATAATATTTTTCTTAGCTACAACACGTATAATCAGGAGCTAGAATTTTATTCTGTTTCCAATCCTGATAAGCCCCTGGTGAAAGAACCCGGTGAAGTAGATTCTTTCATTATTCTACCCAGCACCGATTTAGGCATTATCAATCCGCTGAAATTTGTGTATGGTACTGTAATCGGCGGCACTGAAAAAGTATATTACCAGCAAGTATATGCCGGCACTAAATTTGGAATTTATAAAAGATATAAATCTGAGCTGGGATACGTTTCCAGTAATTATGTGCAATCAGA
>JAJAZO010000177.1 GCA_026785745.1 Chitinophagaceae bacterium
ACAGAGCAGATGTCAGCCAAACCGATTTCATCAACTAATCTTTTTGATTCAGTTGTTTGTACAAACAACTGAATCAAAAAGATTAGTTGATGAAATCGGTTTGGCTGACATCTGCTCTGTTTCCGGTGATACAAGATTTGACAGGGTGATTGAAATTGCAGCAGCAGCAGAATCAATTGCGTTAATCGAAAAATTTATTGGCAACAGGAAAGTAATAATAGCCGGCAGCACCTGGCCGGAGGATGAAGAAGTTTTGCAAAAAGCATTTTCAACAATTATTCACCCATCATTAAAACTTATCATTGCGCCGCATGAGATAAATGAAAAACATCTCACCGATATAGAATCATTATTCCCAAATTCAATCAGGTACTCCCAACTCATTACTCACTACTCACCTACCGATAGCAATCAGGACACTACCTGCCTGATCATAGACAACATCGGAATGCTTTCCCGTCTCTACAAATATGCGTACATCACTTACGTAGGTGGTGGATTAAAAACGATGGGTGTTCATAATGTGCTGGAGGCAGCCGTGTATAGCAAACCTGTTCTCTTTGGCCCTTTTTATCACAAATACACCGAGGCTACAGGGCTGGTGCAGGCCGGTGGTGGTTTACCTTTTAATGATCCAAAAAAGAACGGGGTAATTGCAGGAGAATTAATAGAAGCCTTATTAATAAATGAAGAAGAATACAATTACAGGTGTAATGCAGCAGGAGATTTTGTGCAATCAAACAAAGGGGCTACGCAAAAAATAATTCAGTTCATTCAGGAAAAACGTCTTTTAACCAACTGATCAAAATGCTGCACAGAAGGTAGCTCACTGTTCCATCCCAGTTTCACTTTTAGCTCCCGGCTTATCCAGTATTCTGCTTCTGCATAGATATTAAAAGTGTTGATTGTTTTAATACTGCGTTCATACATATTTTCATCGCCCCGGAACAATTCATTGATAAAAAGAAAGCGGTCATTGATGCCAACTGCTTTGCGAAGGTCTTTTACTGGGGTTTCTTTTAATACTTCTTTTAACTCTGTTTTCCCCTGTTTTAATTTATCATTCAATGATTGGCCTTGTATTGCTTTGTCGTTTACTTCCTTGTTTTGATGGGAAAGGGTGGGTATTTCCATCATCGGGTCAAACACCATATCTAACTGCCCATTTTTTTGTACCAGAGAAACAGAGCCTTCGTCCACCAGCAATGTTTCCTTTACTTCATGTACTGTTTCCTTAAGTTCATGTATTATTTTCTCTACCGGCTTAGGTGCATATTTTTCATTCCAATAGCTATCGGGATGCAATACAGCCCCTACTGCATTGGCCATAGGTAGCATTACGGCCACCTTAGCTGTACCGAGGCTTTGCTGGCTGCCAGATTTCAGCTTTGTAAGTTCAAACTGCAATAGCTGAACGGTGCCTAACAGAAGATTGGGGTCGGCCTGTTGTTCAAACTGTTCTTTTAATTTGCTGATGAGAGCTTCGATTCGTTCCATTATGTATTTTTGACGGCTGATGAATAGTTGCCTGATTTGCCGCAAGGATAATCAGTCAACGCTTTGAGTATTCTAAAATTACAAACAGTTTGCCAATAAAGCCAAAGCTATTGCCGAATACCTAAATCTTAACAATGTTTATTGAACCTAATACCAGCGGTCAACGCCGGGGAAGTATCGAAGTGATTTGCGGATCCATGTTCAGCGGAAAGACAGAAGAACTCATTCGCCGGTTGAAGAGGGTGAAGATTGCTAATCTGAAAGTGGAGATATTCAAACCAGCTATTGATATGCGGTATGATGCGGAAAAAATCGTATCGCATGATGCTACTGCCATACAATCCACCCCTATTGATAATTCACAAAAAATATTACTGATGGCTGGCGATGTGGATGTAATTGGTATAGATGAAGCTCAATTCTTTGATCCGGAAATTGCAAATGTATGTGACCAACTGGCTTTTCGTGGCATCCGGGTTATTGTGGCTGGTCTGGATATGGACTATCTCGGCAATCCTTTTGGGCAAATGCCTTTTATAATGGCCAAGGCTGATTATGTAACCAAGCTACATGCTATCTGTATGCAATGTGGCAATATGGCCAATTATTCTTACCGCAAAATCCCGAATGATGACCAGGTGATGCTGGGGGCCACTGATGTGTATGAGCCGAGGTGCAGAAATTGTTATGATACAAAATGATAAAAGCCCCTGGTTGGAGGCTTTCTTATTGATTCAGTAATCATTTTAATTCCGGGCTTTACCTTTTATCCTGGTCTTGCCTTTCATCTCCATTGACATTCCGTTTGTTTCTGTAGTCATTTCTATTTCCTGATTGGCAGTTACTACCAGCCCGGTTTTGCTATCCACCACTATTGTGCCTTTTATATCTCCTTTCACTTTGATTTTCTCATCTTGTGATTCCACTTTGGTGGCTTCATCCAGCGTTACCATATCTCCTTCTATGTCTGTTACCTTATAGGTTGAATTGTATTTACCTGCCATGGAGCCGCTTACCTCCGATTTTTTTTGCCAGGTATCACCCACCTTTACTTCCTTATTGGGAAAAATATACAAGAACCTGTCAAACTGCCCTTGCATATTTTTGGCATTAAACTGACCATCAAACTTTTTTCTCATCTCCTGCTTTTCTTCCTCGTTGAGTCCAAGCGAATCAACAATCGAATTGGCCATATTTTCAAAGCCTGTTACTTCCTGCACTTTTCCTTCTGCATCAACTTTCATTATAAACTTCTGTCCTTTGATAGCTCCGAATATCGTGTTGATCATCTTCATCGGATCTTTACCATCCTCAGTTGTGCCAAGGCTGGGCATTGGTTTATCTGTATCCACATCAATATTAAAACCCATTACTCCCATTTTCATTTTAAACCTGTCAATAGTACTGGTAATGGTTTTCATACTACCATCATCTTCCGACACATCCATAGAATAATAAGCCGACATATCCATCTGCATATTCTGTCCCATGACTTTTTGGTCAAAATTGGAGATCATTTCATAATCATACCCCTTCCCTTTTTCAAAATTGAACTTCAGCATTTTGGCTGCCGTGGTATTCTGTGCAGTCTTGCATGACTGTATTACAACAACCGTTGCTATTGATACTATAATCAATAAGAGTGCTGTTATTTTTTTCATTGGTGTAACTTTATTTGCCTGCAAATTAGAATATTAAACGCATACCCTACCGGAAGTAAATAGTATTTTCGCCGGTAAATAAGCCCCCATCAGCTCAGTACGACACATATTAACGCTTTTCAAAAAAGACCTGCTGCTGGAAATAAGACAGCAGTACAGTTTCTACGGCATCCTGCTATACATCGGTGCCACCATCTTTGTATTGTTCAATGCGATGGATGAACCCGAGAGCCGGGTATGGAATGGTTTGTTCTGGGTAATCCAGTTGTTTATCTGCATCAATGCAGTAGCCAAAAGTTTTATGCAGGAAAGCAAAGGCCGGATGCTTTATTTTTATTCCATTGCAAGCCCGTCTGATTTCGTTTTAGCTAAACTGTTATTTAATTCGCTGCTGATGCTGGTGATGAGTTTGCTCAGTCTTTTCCTCTTTACACTGTTTCTCGGTAATCCAATGCAAAAGGCCGGACAGTTTATAGGTTTGGTTTTACTCGGCGGCTGGAGCCTAAGTCTTGTATTTACTTTTCTCGCCGCTATTGCAGCCAAAGCACAACAAAATGCAGCTATTATGGCGGTGCTTGGCTTTCCAATCATTATTCCGCAATTATTATTATTGATGAAATTGTCCAATGCTGCTTTTGCCCCATTATTAATTATCTCAACGAGTACTGTTTTGTTATTGATTGCATTGGATATAATGGTTGTTCTTCTCGCTGTTATCCTGTTTCCGTTCTTATGGAAAGATTAATTAATATCGAACAGATGAACAAGGAATTACGAATGAAGAAGTGGAAAACCCGGTGGCTTTGCACACATTTTTTTAGCGAACAGGAAAATTCAATGTTGAGCAAATAAAAAAAAACCGAATTAGATACTTTAAATAAAATGAGACCGAAAATGTTATAATATGCAAAAGAAGTATGACCTTGACGAAAGATTAATCAATTTTGCCGCCGATCGTATTGATATTTCCGAAATGCTACCCAAAACCCTGGCAGGAAATTATATTGCCTAATAATTAATTCGTTCCTCTACTTCTCCTGCCTTTCATTATGGAGCCGCACAAAGTGCAGAAAGCCGGAATGATTTTATTCTTAAAATGAAAGTATGTCTGAAAGAATTACGGGAAACATTTAATTGCTTTCGTTTAATGAAAAAGAAAAAATGGTATGATGATATAAAATTATCGGACTTGATCGGAGAAAATAATGAGCTTATAGCAATCTTTGTTTCCAGCCTTAAGACTGCTCAACAAAACAAGAAATAACCGGGCTGACTTCTTTATTCCTTGTTCGACATTCTTCTGTTCGATATTCTCTTTTCCCCTTATTTTTGCCCTCATATTCAACCGGCCAGTATCTCTCTTTGGCCTTCCGATGACTGACACAAAAAACTATATGTACAAATCCTGGTGGAAGATTGCAAGTGTTGCCTTGCTTATCTACACATTTACCGCCGGGTTACTTTTAGATGTTCCCCGCCTGCCAGCCTTGCAGGAAACTATCCGAAACCTGTACTTTCACGTCTGTATGTGGTTTGCGATGATGATTCTTTTCACGGTATCCGTTGTAAATGCTATCAGGTATCTCCGCACTTTCAATATTAAATATGACATTTATGCCCGGCAGTTTGCTGTTGTAGCAATTGTATTTGGCTTACTTGGGTATTTAACGGGGGCCATCTGGGCTTCTTATACCTGGGCCGATCCTAATAAACCTGCTATCAATTCTTTCAGTACTATTGCCCGTGACCCAAAACTTATTGGTGCTGCCATTGCCCTGCTTGTTTATTTTGCCTACCTCATTTTAAGAGACTCTATCCAGGATATGGATAAGAAAGCAAGGATCAGTGCGGTGTATAACATTTTTGCTTACGCCATGCTGTTTCCGGCCATCTGGATTTTACCAAGAATACTACCAAGCCTGCATCCGGGAAATGAAGGTAACCCTGCCCTCGATGTAAAAAATGATATTAGCGGAAATATGAGGATGATTTTTTATCCGGCGGTAATTGGTTGGACATTGCTCGGCGTTTGGATTACCACGTTGAAAATAAGGTTGAGTTTATTGAAAGAAAAAGGAATGTTATCATGATGAAAAAAATAATGTTGCTGTTCAGCCTGTTGATAATTTCTGTTGTCAGCTTTGCACAGGAAAAACCCGATAGCTATCGGGTGGAAATGGCGGATACTATGCGCAGCAACGGAAGAATTTATGTGGTGGTGGCCGTAGCACTCACCATACTCATTGGCCTTGTATTATATGTAGTAAGAATAGACAGGAAAATAAGTAAGCTGGAAAGAGAAAAATAGTATTTGCCAATTGCCTATTGATTATTGCCTATTGATTCAAATAACGATTGCTTAAATAAAAAAAGAACTTATGTCAGACAAACAATACAGTTTTTTTGGTGCCGTTGAAAGAAGTTTTGACAAGGCAGCCAAATACACCAAATGGGACAAAGGAATTCTTGAACAGATTAAAGAATGTAACGCCGTTTACCAGATGCGTTTCCCATTAAAAAGAGATGATGGAAATATTGAAGTGATAGAAGCATATCGTGTACAACACTCTCACCACAAAACACCGTGTAAAGGTGGTATCCGTTTTTCCATGGAAGTAAACCAGGATGAAGTGATGGCTCTCGCCGCCCTGATGACTTACAAATGTGCTATTGTAAATGTTCCCTTCGGTGGTGGTAAAGGTGGTATCAAAATCAATCCAAAAAAATATTCGCCTTACGAACTGGAAAAAATCACCCGACGTTATACCGCTGAATTAATTAAGAAAAACTTTATCGGCCCCGGCACTGATGTACCTGCGCCTGACTATGGAACAGGTGAAAGAGAAATGGCCTGGATATTAGATACCTAT
>JAJAZO010000178.1 GCA_026785745.1 Chitinophagaceae bacterium
ACACCGGGTTTACCGGCACCTGTGTATGGGTAGACCCGAAGAATGAGCTTGTCTATATCTTTTTATCCAACCGTGTATATCCTACAAGGGATAATGGTAAGTTGTCGCAGATGGGAATAAGGGGAAAAATTCAGGATGCTTTGTACAAAGCAATTATGAATTGATGCACCTTTACTCAAAAAACAAGCTACTTAACCGATCTAAAACGACTGTCAATAAAATTACAGGATTGGCTATATTAGTATTACAGAAATTTACTTTTAACTAATAGCCTCCACCATGAAACCATTATTGTTATCCATCAGCTTTTTCTTTTCCATCAACCTGGCAGCCCAGCATAATGCCGAAGAAATAAAGCGGCTTAAGATCAGTCATATAATTATGCAGTCCCTCTACAGCGATTCAAAAACGGTGGAAAAATATGACACCCGGTATGATAGAAATGGAAATACAACAGCTGGTTATATTGATGGAGAACAGTATACAAAATATGTTAATCAGTATGACGAGACAGGAAGATTGACACAAATTATTGATTATTCAATGCCGGGGCCGGGCACAGAAATTGCATCTGCTTCTGTTTTCACTTATAATACAGATGGAAATAGCACCAGCAAAACAACTCACACCGGTTTCAATACAATAGAATACAAATGGTATGATAAGAATGGTCGTATTACTAAAACGATGTCAGCAGAAAATATTGAAGAGTTTTATACTTATGATGCTGCAGGAAAACTAATCAGCATAAAAACAAAGCCGGGAACTACAGAAGGGGACTTAGCAGATTTTAAATATATATATAATGCAAAAGGCCAACGGATAAAAGAAATTAGCGGTGGCTCATACCCCTGGACAAGAACCTACACTTACGATGCTAAAGGGGTTTTATTAAAAAGGCTAACTGTTTCTTCTGAGGAAGGGGTGACTACCAAAACAACCAATACTTATAAATACGAATTCTGGAAATAACTAATCCTTCTTTTCACCTGACTGGCCCTGGTTAGGATTATCAGGCCTTTGTTGATTTCTGTTAGGATTATTTGGTCGTTGCTGATTACTTCGTTGTTGATTTCTATTAGAATTATTAGGTCGTTGCTGGTTTCCGCCCTGGCCTTGTCCACCGGATCCAGAGGATTGACGTTGCTGCCCACCTTGCTGGCTACGTTGCTGATTCTGCTGACCACCACCTTGCTGATTTCTGTTAGGATTACCTGGCCGCTGTTGCTGTCCGCCTTGTTGTGGTCGTTGTCCTCTTTGCTGGTTTCCGGGATTATCTTGTCTCCTTTTTTTATCCGCTGCTTTATCAAGACTGCGCAAACTTATTTGCCCAACTAATTCAACAAACTCCGGCTCCTTTTCTACTGCTTTAGAAGATAACACTTCCACCGGCTCCAGTTCATCCGGTCGTATGCCCTGCTGGTTCAGCGATTTTATTTTATTTACCCGTTCAATGCTCAGTGGATACTGCTTATTGCTTTCAGGCAAGGTGTACCACATCAGGTTTTTAAAAATATCTTTTTTAATCAGGAAGGCATTGCCTTTCGCCACTTGTATCACATCACAGTTATCCGGAAAGTGTTGCAATGCATCTAAGTAAGTATCCAACTCGTAATTCAAACAACATTTCAAACGGCCACACTGTCCGCTTAGTTTTGTTTGATTAATAGAAAGGTTCTGGTAACGGGCTGCTGCCGTATTCACCGATTTAAAATCTGTTAACCAGGTGCTGCAACAAAGTTCTCTTCCGCAACTGCCAATACCACCCACTTTGCCGGCTTCCTGTCTGGCACCAATCTGGCGCATCTCCACTTTTACTTTAAACTCTGATGCATATACTTTAATCAGCTCTCTAAAATCTACCCTGCCATCAGCTATATAAAAGAAAGTTGCTTTTCTTCCATCCGCCTGCATTTCCACCTGGCTTATTTTCATATCCAGTTTCAACTGTCTGGCAATAGCCCTGCTGCGGATTACTGCTTCCGGTTCCCTGACTTTATTCTGTTTCCAGATATCAATATCACGGTCGGTCGCTGTCCGCAACACTTTTTTCATTTCCGGATTTTCTTCCTTCACATTTCGCTTCTTCATTTGCAGGCGAACAATTTCACCTGTCAGCGACACTTCACCCACATCAAAACCACTTATACCTTCCACGGCAATCAGATCACCTTTTTCAAAAGCCTGCAAATTGGGGTTGCGATAAAAATCTTTCCGGGTTCCCTGGCTAAAGCTTACTTCCATCACTTTGCAGGCACTGGCCACATCACTCATGGGCAGGTTGCGCAGCCAGTCATGGGTGTTCATACGGTTACATCCGCCGGTACTACACCCGCCATTGCTTTTACATCCTCCCGGTTTACCGTTACTAGCGGTACTGCAACTTGTACAACTCATTTATTAAAATGAATAATTAGTAATTAAAAATTAATAATTGAGGAGAGATAATGAACCCAGCTGCAGAATTACTATTAAGCTATCGTTGCGTCGCACTCTTGTACGTTCTGTTCGCTATTCAGCAAAACAGTATGCTCTTGAAAAGCAATATTATATGTAAGAGTCGTTGTAAACATTTAGCAATTCAGCACTTAAGGTTCTTCCCATTCACTACTCACTATTCACCACTCACTTTCCTCATTTCATCAAAAATACAATCTTAAACTGATATTAATTAAGGGTTGCCAACCTTTTAAAAGTTGGCAACCCTTGTTACCCCGCAAATCACCTACACAAACACCACCCTATCCTGTATAATATGGTATAGCTTAATCGTCAGGGCATGAAAGAGCATTTTGCCATGGGCATTGCGTTCTATATAATAACTGGCCCGGTCCAACTCCTCAATAATGGCCTGTTGTTGCTCAATTCCAGCAATTTTATTCAATCTTTCAGCAAAATCCCTCTCTTTTTCGCCAATATTGAGCTTTTCGCCCATTATCCGGTAGTGGATGGCTTGTTCCAGCAAGTGGTTGAAATGCCGGAGAAACTGCTTTTGTTTTTCCCGGCCCAGCCGGCTTATTTCTTCCACCCATTTGGTTTGGGCCACCGGACCGGTTTTTAAAATCGCATTCAACCATTCTCTTAATAGAGCCTGCCAGTCTTCTTCGGCATGTTGCACCAATTGCAGGGCTTCATGGTAATTGCCTTCACTTACACTGGCCACCTGTCTTGCAATCGCTGGTTCAGTTTTATTACGATTGATAAGAGCTTCTTCAATTTCATTTGTTTCTAATGCCGGTATTTTTATTAACTGGCAACGGCTGACGATGGTTTGCAACATCTGTGCTTCATTTTCTGTTGCCAGTATAAACAACGTATTGGGTGGCGGCTCTTCAATCAACTTCAATAATTTGTTGCCTTCTGCTCCCAGCATTTCCGGCATCCACATAATGAGAATTTTGTATTCACTCTCAAAACTTTTCAAACTCAGTTTGCGGATGATGTCATTACATTCTTCTGCAGTTATTTTTCCCTGGCTGTTTTCCTTTTCTTTTATCTGTTCTATCCAATCAAACAAATTTCCATACGGACTTAGTTTGACAAATTCTCTCCATTCAGTAATGAAATCAGTAGCAACAGGTTTTTCTCCCGGCTTCTTTGTTACTGTAGGATAAGAAAAATGAATATCCGGATGTACTAACTGTTTTGCTTTTAAGCAAGCAGGGCAAACACCGCAAGAATCGTTGTATGTTGGCCG
>JAJAZO010000179.1 GCA_026785745.1 Chitinophagaceae bacterium
CGGGAGAGTATTTGCAACCATTCTCCATAATATTCTTAAATGCACTGTGCAACAAATGGACATTACCAAAAACCTGGCATTCATTCTCATTCTCCGGTAACTCAGGAAAAGCCAGTTCAACTTTATACCCTTCATTTTGCCGTAAAACTTCGCTATGAGCTTTTATTAGAACTTCATCAAGCCGCACTTTCTCCAACGAAATGGCGCCATGAGTTCCTGCCTTAGCGATTTCCAACAGATTTCTTGTAAGATAATGAAGCCCCTGAACATCTTTCTGTACTGATGCTAATACTTTTTGATATTCAGCAGTAGTTCTGGATTGTAGCAGAGCCACCTGTATCTGGCTTGAAATTGAAGTAAGTGGTGTTGACAATTCATGCGAAGCGTTTGATATAAATCGTTTTTCCATAGCAAACGATTCTTCGAGCCTGTTAAGCAAATCATTAAAGGTTTGGTTTAGCTCCGCCAGTTCATCTTTTCTTTTGCCTGTATATAGACGGTGTGAGAGATTCTGGGAAGTTATAAGCTTGACATCACTAATTGTTTCTTTCACAGGTTTTATAATTGTTCTTGAAAATAAGTACCCTGCGATTAATGTTACCAGTACAGCTACCGGAAAGTATACAATAAAGATTTTCTTAAGGTTATTGATGTATTCTTTCCCGGCAATGTTTTCTGCTGCTACCATTACAATAACCGGAAACTTATCATTATCGTTATAGTAAACACATATATCCTTTTCGTTACGACTGAAAAAATATTCACCCTCTGTTTTTCCTTTATACAACCATGTAGTGTCGGCGTTTAATTCGTCCACATTTAAATCATGAAACTCATATAACTCTGCATAATCGGAGTTATAAATGCTGATACTTTTATTGAATAATGTCGGCGGGGCATTTGCATCCAGCGATTTGAGCAGGTTCGTAGTATCGTTTCTGAACACAGCATATAAATAAGCGGCTCTTGCCGCACGGGTTTTCAAACGTTGGCGAAAATCCTGGTGAACATTACTGCGGCTCAGATTGTATATCAGAATGGTCATCCCAAGCAGAATGCAGGAAACAATTACAGTAAATAAAAGATTTATTTTTAAAGATAGTTTCATCAGCTTTTATCTTTCAATACATAACCCATTCCTACTTGTGTATGTATCAATGGCGATTCAAAATCTTTATCTATTTTCTTCCGCAAATAATTCACATATACATCAATAACATTTGTACCGCTGTCAAAATCTATATCCCATACATTTAATGCAATATCTGCACGGGATAAAACCCTGTTCTTATTTCGCAAAAAATATTCAAGCAGTTGAAACTCTTTTGCCGTAAGAAGTATTGATTTACCTGACCGGGAGACTTCTTTTGAATCAAGATTCATAATAAGTTCACCTGCCTTTAATGAAACCCCTGTAGCAACGGTGCTATGTATTCTTTTGAGCAAAGCCCGGACACGGACAAGTAACTCCCTAAAATCAAAAGGCTTGACAATGTAGTCATCAGCCCCGGCATCAAACCCTTCAATTTTATTGTCCACACTACTCATAGCCGTCAACATGATAACAGGAACGGCAGGATTACTATTCCTGATTGCCCTGCACAAATCATATCCACTGAGTCCGGGGAGATTGATGTCAAGAATTACTAAATGAAAGGTGTCGCTTTTAAAAAGACTTAGCCCCAGGTTGCCGTCATAAGCCACTTGAGTCAGGAACGAGTTTTCTCTAAGGCCCTGGCTAAGTGAATCAGCAATTTTTTTTTCGTCTTCAACAATAAGAATCTGAATGTCCTGCATATTCTTCAATTATGTCGCTTATACAAAGCTAAGTTAATAAGCAGCTATCGATTGCCGGAGGGTGAGATGTTATGAGCAATAGAGAAAATGCATGCAAAAATGGCATTGTAGAATATATCATTGAGCCAATTATAAAAGCCCCGAATTGGGGCTTTCGAATTATTGGGAATAAATTTTTTACGCAATCGTCCAAACTTCATTACCTCTCAACAGCTTATCCAAATCAGCAGGTTTTCTTGATTTTGCTTCTTCTAATTGTGCTGCCATTACATCTTCATAGCAAGCCCTGTTAGTTTGATAGAAAACACCAAAAGGTCTTGGCAGGTGACCTTCAATTTTCGGGTCATCAAATATGCGGGTCAGTATCTGTGCTTTGTAAATATCCTGTTCATCATGTATCCATAGATCATCGGCACTGTGTCCGAGGTTCAAATCAACCACCACTGGTTTAAAGCCATCTAATTTTATTCCTTTGTCAGCGGCTACACCAAATATGAGTGGTTTGCCTTGTTCCAGAAATAATGTTTCTGTTGGTTTGCTTCCTTTATCAGTAAATATTTCAAATGCTCCATCATTAAAGATGTTGCAGTTCTGGTATATCTCCAGGAAAGAAGTGCCTTTATGCTGATTTGTTCTGATAAGCATTGCCTGCATGTGCTTAACATCCCGATCCATTGTTCTGGCCACAAAAGTTGCATCGGCACCCAATGCCAGGGCCAGTGGATTAAACGGATGGTCTATACTGCCCATCGGCGTTGACTTTGTAATCTTATGCTCTTCTGATGTGGGAGAATATTGCCCTTTCGTCAATCCATATATCTGGTTGTTGAACAACAGCACATTCACATCAAAATTTCTGCGCAGCAAATGGATGGTATGATTACCGCCGATACTTAATCCATCCCCATCGCCGGTTACAATCCATACACTCAGTTCCGGGCGGCTGGCTTTTAATCCGGAAGCCACTGCCGTTGCCCGACCATGAATGGAGTGCATGCCATACGTATTCATATAATACGGAAAACGGCTGCTGCAACCGATACCGGAGACGATCACAATATTTTCTCTGGCTATGCCTAATGTTGGCATTACTTTCTGCACTTGTGCAAGAATGGAATAATCACCACATCCGGGGCACCAGCGAACTTCCTGGTCAGTGGCAAAATCTTTGGCTGTTAAGGCGGGGGCTATCGTTGTTTCACTCATAATTTAAGATTGGCACAAATTTACACATCTTAATACAAATGCACAATGAGCAATTTTCAATGCTCAATTATCAAGTCGGAGGCTATTTTCCCTTGTTTTTTTGAGCAGTTGATATACTCTTAGCGATTATCGCTATTAACTCCTCTGTTTCCTTATAAATTGGATCGAGTTTTAAAACTGGCTTTATCATTTTTTTTTTAATAATAATCTTTGATGCCGTCCTGCATTCTTTCAGTTCTTTAAGTATAACCCCCATTTTATGAATAAAATCATTTCTTGACTCGGCTCCCTGGGCCTCGCCATAATTGAATGTTGGAGAATGACATGATCGTACCAATTGACCAGCTATATAATTTCCAGCCCTTGTTTTAGGCAATGCTTCTACAACATCAATCATGCGGCAGGTGTAATCCACAAATCGGTCTTCCAAATCATATTTCCTTTGTTCCATTTTCTTTTTAGATTAACAGACTTCAAAATACAAAAAAGACTTTTACAAAGACTTGAACATTGAAAATTGAAAATTGAGCATTGGTTATTGAACATTTCCCAAAAGCTCTTCCCAATATTCCACTGCTCTACAGGTATGAGGAATAACGATGGTGCCGCCTACAAAATTGGCTACTGCAAACACCTCATATAGCTGGTCGGTAGTAATACCCAATTCATGGCTTTTGCCCAAATGGTATTTAATACAATCATCGCACCTGAGCATCCGCCGAAGGCGGACAACGAGCCCCAGCAGTTCTTTCGTTTTAACATCAAGTGTGCCTTCGGCATAGGTGTTGGTATCGAGGTTCCAGAGGCGTTTGATAACAAGGTTGTCTTTACCCAGAATAACTTCATTCATTCTTGTTCTGTTGTCATTAAATTCTTTTACAAAATTACTCATGGTATAAATTTTATACTCTCAAATGTAGCCAAGATGGCCTTTCATCAATTACTAAGGGAGGAAACGGTGGCTAATTTGTATTTTCAGGATAGAATCTAGGCATTGCTCCGGCAAAAAATTGATACATAATGCCACTTTTGTAAACAAAAACCCGTCTGTCAAGTTATGTTACACAAAAAGAAAATAATTGTGTTTGCTTCTCTTTCCGTTTTTGTACTGCTGGGGATAGCCGCCGTTAAACCGCCGTTTCAAAAAGAAAGAAACCTGAAAGTGCTGCCCAAAGACATCAGCGATGCCAAATTGGACAGTATTATGCAGACCTATAATATTGCTTTGGGTGTTAAATGTAATTTTTGTCATGTACCCATGAAAAATATGAAAGACAGCCTTAATTATGCGTCCGATGCAGAACCCATGAAAGAAGAAGGAAGGAAGATGATGCGGATGACAATTGATATCAATAAAAAGAATTTCCACTATAACAAAGCGGACAGGCCGGAGTATTTACATGTGGTAACTTGTAAGACCTGCCACCGGGGAGAACCTTTTCCACCGGAAGATTAATCTTCATCCTTTTTGCAGGACTTCAGCCATTCTTTTATTCCTTCCACAATTTGTGTGGCTACAGCTTTATGAAACCCGGGGTTGAGTATTAGTTGTTCATCTTCTTTATTACTAAGAAAGGCTACTTCTACCAAACAGTTTGGATATTCTGTAGGCCCACTTAGGGCAAAATTGAAACTCCCGATATTGCCAAAATCTTTCAACCCATCAATCTTAAGCATACTTTCCCGTATGTACTGCGTCAATGGCCGGAAACCGATGTACCTGTAATAAGTGCTTACTCCATTTACACTATCTTTTACTGATGAATTAAGATGGATGCTGATAAGAAAATCGGGGTTTTCATTTTTTATCATTTCCGTTCGTTCTGTCATACCGATACCAACATCAGCTGTTCTTGTCATAAACACTTTGGCTTCTTTCTCCAGCAATGCTTTTTCAAGCTGTTGGGCAATGAGCAGTGTATATTTTTTTTCAAGAATGCCTGTTTTTATTCCTGATGCTCCGTTATTATCGCCGCCATGCCCTGCATCTACGGCTATCTTCATTTTTTCAAGACTCAGCTCTTCGGGTTGCCGTTTTATTTTTATGATCAGCCGCTTATCTTTATAATAAATACTGTGGCCCCAATGCTGTTTGTGTTTCAACTCGATGATAATGCGGAAAACATCATCTTCTATTTGTTCATGATACACATTGGTGATTTCTTTTGCTGCCGACCTTTGTGTGATCCAGTTGGTATTGCTGGTGGCACCAAAAACATCAATGACAATTTTTGAAGGATTGATTTGCTGCATACTTCTGTAAGGCAGCTTTTCATCTAAGTTCACCATTACATAGTCACCAGAAGAATCACCGGTTACCATCCAGCTATTGGTTAAATAATAGGATTGAAGTTTTACGGTACTGTCTTTGGTAAAATTTGTTTTGGGTAAATAAGCCAGGTGGTCTTTTGATAATTGTATTTTATAATTACCAATGGTGCTGTCAATCACTTTTACAACAATGCCGGTATCGAGATAAGTCATCTTGGCCCCGCCCAGGCGATCAGCCCCTAATCCATACTCCAGATAGGGCAATGAGCCAGTTATTTTACCGGCTAATGGTTTACTCTGAGTAACCGATTGCGAAAAACCTGAAAGACTGATAAAAAAACAGGTAGTAAAAAGGAATCGTATCATACCAGAAAGATAGCATAAAAACCCCCATACACATTTGCAGTATTATTACTAACAACCATCACAGTTTTACTGAATTTTAGTATAAGCTCCTATGATTAAGCACTATACACAGCCATCTTACGTTAATATATGGACGGCATCGCAGTAAACAAGCGGTAATCGTCATTAATCCTTATCCTAAAACAAACCACAACGTATGAACTGGAATTCAGTAATGGGCCTTATCTCATCGATAGCCCTTTTCCTTCCCATCTTTTTCATCCTTGCCTTCCGGCTGGGTGGATACAGAACCTTTCCTGCTTTATTATGCTATTATGTAATTGTTTTTGTTTACAACCTGCTTACGCAAGGCTATATCAATGCAGGCACTGACATTATTCATAACTGGAACATCAGCAACAACCTACTAGATGCACCATTGATGCTGACGTTTCTTACTTATTTCAGTACCTCCCCGGCTTTTTCAAAGAAGATGAGGATTACCATTTGTTCCGTCATTGGTTTTGAAATAGCAGTAGTGTTGCTGAAAGGTTATACAACAGATGCTATCACCATTATTCTTGGACCGGCTTTGCTTACTGTAGTTTTCTTTTGTGCTTACTTCTTTATCCACCAGACAAAAATTACTATTACACACCATAAGGCAATGGGTAAAGCCATCATTGCTGCTTCCCTGCTTTTTGCTTACGGCTGTTATACCATCATTTACCTGATGTACTATGTTTTTAAAACACCATATGTAGCTGACACCTTCCTGGTTTATTTCCTGGTGGCCACTTTTTCCTCCTTGCTGATGTGTGCCGGCATTATCATTGAAAGAAAAAGGGTACAAAAATTAAACGAGTTGTTACAGACAAGAAAAGAGTTATCTGAATTGTATAAAGAAGACACAAAAAAGGCCGCCCCGTTAAGGACAGCCATGTTAGATTTTGATAAAGACCAGTGGAGTTAAAAACAATATTTACCTTCTGCTATCATTTTATCAGCAATTCGTCGCCTTGCATCTTTTGAATTAAAAGGTTCTGCTTTTGTAAAACGTTTTAATCCCATTAATATCATTCGCTGCTCATCGCCATCTGAAAAGGCATTCACCGCATCTTTTCCTGATTTATTTACTTTGTCTGCTGCATCATAGAGATAAGTCCGCATAATGTCAAGATGAAGCTGACAAGCCACCTCTCCTTTTTGGTCCACCATCTTCATTACTCTTAACAGCACACTTTCTGCATTAAAGGTTTCAATAGCCATATCAGCAATATTCATCAGCACTTCCTGTTCGCCTTCTATTTTCATCATCAGTTTTTGTACTGCTGCGCCAGATGTCAACAGGATTGCTTTCTTGAGGTTGGCAACTAATTTTCTTTCTTTTGCAAACGGTGCATCATCTTCTGCACCGAAGTCAGGAATACTCATCAGTTCCTTTTGTATTGCCATTGCAGGGCCCATCAAATCCAACCGGCCACCCATTGCTCTTTTCAGGGTCATATCTAATGTAAGAAGACGATTAATTTCATTCGTTCCTTCATAGATGCGGTTGATGCGGCTGTCACGATAAGCTCTTGAAATATTATACTCTGCGCTGAAACCATTACCACCATGTACCTGCACACCTTCATCCACCACATAGTCCAGCACTTCACTGCCATATACCTTCAGCATCGCACATTCAATAGCAAATTCTTCTGCACCACCCAGCAATGCTTCGCTTTC
>JAJAZO010000180.1 GCA_026785745.1 Chitinophagaceae bacterium
GAACAGAAGGCATCTGGCAGCGGGGTTATTATCAGTGATGATGGTTACATAATTACTAATAGCCATGTGATATCAGATGGTGGCCAGGGTGTGGCTGATGAAATCACCGTTTCGTTGAGTAATAAGAAAACGTATAAAGCCAAATTAATTGGCAGAGATGCGGGTAGTGATATTGCAGTACTGAAAATTGAGGGTAAAGGGTTTCCCTTCTTGCTCTATGGCAATTCGGATAATGTGAAGCTTGGGCAATGGGTATTGGCTATCGGTTATCCGCTTTCATTAGAGACAACCGTTACCGCAGGTATTGTTAGTGCCAAAGGCAGAAACATTGGTATTAACAGACGGCAAAGCGAAACACCAATTGAATCTTTTATCCAAACAGATGCAGCAGTAAACCAGGGTAACAGCGGCGGAGCTTTAATTACAAACGACGGCCAGTTGGTCGGTATCAATTCTGCCATATATGCCCCTACTGGTACTTATGCAGGCTACTCATTTGCTATTCCTGTAAACCTGGTAAAGAAAATTGTAAACGACCTGATTAAATATGGAGATGTAAAAAAACCTTACCTCGGTGTGCAGGTGGCAGAAGATAAATATGATGCAGGTGATGGTGCCCATATTGGTTCAGTAGCCAAAGATGGTGCAGCCTCTACTATAGGTTTACAAAAAGGTGACATCATCACTAAAGTAAATGATGCCCCGATTAATTCATGGACCGAATTACAGGCAACTGTTTCATCTTACAATACAGGTGAAAAAATAAATATCACTTACAAAAGAAACGGAAAAGAATATACAACTGCCGCCACGTTAACTGCTAAAACCGGTACGTATGACCAATTGGCAACCATCAGTATTGGAGACAAATTAGGTGCTGACTTAGAAACATTAGATGCCAAGAAAGCATTGACTTATGAAGTTGAAGGTGGCGTAGTAGTAAAGAAAATAAAAGCTGGCGGTGCCTTTAGTAAAACAAAAATGGAATCTGGCTTCATCATTACCAGTGTAAATGATATGGATATTACCAGTATTGAGGAACTGAATCAGGCAATAAAAAGCCTGAAAGGTGAAACTATATATCTCCAGGGAATTTATACAGATGCCAATGGAGTGTACCGGTATCCGCTTAATATGGAAGATATGCCATAATCAGAAAAAGTAATTTGCAAAAAAGCCGCTTTAATCAGAAGCGGCTTTTTTATTAGATGTTTTCACTAAAAAAATTATTTTTCGTACACCAAATATTCCCATCCCTGCATTTCAAAACTTTTTTCTGTTGTAAAATCATTGGCAGCACCGGAAAATACATTTTTATATATCCCTGTAACTGTGGGATCAAGTATATCAAACCGTAAGCCTTTGGGTCCGGAAAGGTTTAATACCACCAGCACTTCTTTGCTGCCATTCTTTCGCAGGTAAGCAAAAATGTTTTCAGGGTCGCTGGTTTTTATACGGAAGGTTTGTACACCCGGATCGCCTCCCCGAAGAGCCAGGTTATTTGTTTTAAGGTTCAATAAAGTCCTATAAAAATCGTTCAGTGCATTTGTCCCGGTCCATGCAATAACATCTTTTTCAAAAAATTCAATTCTTTTTGTATTGGGTAATTCCTGGCCGGAATAAAGTAAAGGCACTCCATTCCATGTTGCACTGAAAACTGCCAATGCCTTTGCCATGTTATCATATTTTTCATACTCTGTCCCATTCCAGCTGTTCTCATCATGGTTAGTAGTGAACCAGGCCCGCATCGTACTATCACCCAGGTCGTCATACTTTTAATACAGCAAGCAATGTATCCAAAGCTTCATGTTTCTTATAGAAATCTTCTGTCTTGTGCATCCATGTCCAACTGTAGCTGGCATCAAAGGCTTCGCCATATTCAGGCTTTTCCAACTCATCAAATTCGCCCAACCAGAATAACGGTTTTACTTCATCCAGTTCTTTCCTGGCTTCTTTCCAAAAATCAAGCTCCACCCAAAAAGCAAGATCGCAGCGAAACCCATCAATATCACATTCCGTTACCCAAAATTGCATAGCATCCTTCATCGCTTTTCTTAATGCCGGATTTTTAAAATCCAACTCAATAATATCATCCATGCCAGAGGCAATTTTAAAATCATTGGTAGCAGAATCTTTCAGAAAATAGTCGGGGTGCTCTTTCGTCCATGTATGATCCCACCCGGTATGGTTGGCGACCCAATCAATAATAACTTTAAACCCCATTTCATGTGCCTGTTTTACCAGGTTCTTAAAATCATCTAATGTTCCAAACTCGGGGTTGATAGATGTATAATCAGAACAGGCATAATAACTGCCCAGCGAACCTTTCCTATTCTTTTTTGCAATGGGTGTTATGGGCATAAACCATAATGTTTTCACTCCCATGTCTTTTAACCGTTGTAAATGCTGGGAAAAAGCATAGAATGTTCCTTCCGCCGTGTATTGCCGAACATTCACTTCATAAATATTAGTGTTGTGAGACCAGTCAACAGGTTTGAATCGGTTTATCATGCCGCTTGTATTTTTTTGGGGTTTATTTTCTTCTTCCTTCTTCATCAGCTTGCAAGAGCCAAGCAATAATGAAAAAGAAAAAGCAAGCAATACGTGTCGCATAGTTCGAACTTTGAGGAAAGATATGAAAAAGTCGGAAAGTTGAAAGACCATAAGTCCGAAAGATATTTTCCTGATTGTCGGTTTTTCTTCCTGTCTTTCAACTTTCCACCTTTCGGTCTATACTGACTTATCTTTGCATCTATGAAAAGTTTCGAAGTCCCGATTATTTACCGCAGCCCGTTGATTTCTGCCATTAAAAAGAAGCGGAAAGAAACGGACAAAATGAAGAAAGATTTTACTCCCACATTGCTGGACTTTGGCCCTATACAAATTTACCTGGCCCGGCATTTTGGTTTTTGCTACGGAGTTGAAAATGCTATTGAAATTGCATTCAGGACAGTAGAAGAAAATCCCGGTAAACGAATTTTTTTATTGAGTGAAATGATTCATAACCCGCAGGTAAATGCCGATCTGCAGGCACATGGCATTGTTTTTTTGCAAGATACGTATGGCAAACAAGTGATTCCTTTTGAGGAAATAACCAGTGATGATATTGTGCTGATTCCGGCCTTTGGTACTACATTGGAAATAGAAGCGAAGCTGAAACGCATCGGTATTCAAACAGAAAAATATAATACGACCTGTCCATTTGTAGAAAAAGTATGGAATCGCAGCGAAGCGATTGCCAAAAAAGATTATACCATCATCATTCATGGCAAACCAACACATGAGGAAACAAGGGCTACTTTTTCTCATGCAGCTTCCACGGCACCTTCTGTTGTGGTAAAAGACATGGCAGAAGCAAAAGAACTGGCGAAATATATAACCGGTGAAAAATATCCTGATCAATTTTATACTGAATTTAATAGCCAATACTCCGCTGGATTTGATGCGACAAAAGATTTCCGACGGATTGGTGTAGTAAACCAGACCACCATGCTGGCCAGCGATACACAGGCTATTGCTGATTATCTGAAAGAAGTTATAATACAAGTATATCAACCAAAAAATACCGAAGAACGGTTTGCAGACACCAGGGACACTCTTTGTTATGCAACCAATGACAACCAAACATCAGTTAGTGGCCTGCTGAAAATGGAAGCTGATCTGGCTATTGTAGTTGGCGGTTATAATTCATCCAACACATCACACCTTGTAGAACTATGTGAAGAAAAACTGCCCACTTATTTTATAAATAACGAAGAAATGATTTTATCAGCAAAAGAAATACTCCATCATAATTTTCATACTAAAGAAGAAATACTGACAGCTGAATTTATTCCGGCAAAAGACCTGGTAAAAATTTTAATCACCAGTGGTGCCTCTTGCCCGGATGCATTGGTGGAAGGGGTGATCAATAAGCTTGTTAGTTTTTATTCTCCCAAAACAACACCAGAAGAAATAATAAAGATGTTTGAATAATCAGGAACCCACTCACTATTCACCCCTCACATCTCACCTCTTACCTATACATTAATTCATAATATTCATTTGCCATCCGGTTACTGTCAAACTGGAAGCGGACATCCTGCATTCCATTCTTCATAACCTGTCTCCAGGTGCTATAGTTGGAATAATACAGCGGCAGGATTTCATTTTCTAAAATCTCATACAGTTTGTTCAGGTCATATTCATCCTGTTCATGAGTGGCCATATTTGCATAATCTGCCTTGGGTACTACAAAACCATTATGGCCATGGTTGATAAACTCGGGTATCCATCCATCATCAGTAGAAAAATTTATGGCCCCATTCATGGCAGCCGTCATACCACTGGTACCCGATGCTTCTCTTGGCACTCTTGGGTTATTCAACCAGCAATCAGCCGCCTGCTTTAATCGTTTCGATAAGCCAAGCTCATACCCGATCATGACTGCTACATTCTTATACCGCTTGCTTAAATGTACCAACTGGTTGAATTCACTAATAGCGGGATGGTCAACAGGATAAGGTTTGCCTGCCCATATTATTTGTACCGGATATTCTGCGTTGCTCAATAATTTTTTAAACCTTTCCTCTGCTGTAGTAAGCAACCCTGCCCTTTTATAACCTGCAAAACGTCTTGCCCAAACGATAGTAAAAACATCAGGGTTAAATATTTTACCTGTTTGATCGGCTACTATTTCAAAAGCTCTTTTCTTTAAATATTTTTTGCGATCATCAATACCATAATCGTCGCCTGCTTCAGCAAAACGATATAATTGTTTATCAGCCCAGTATCGCCAGTTTTGCGCATTAGTTATTGAAATAATCGGGCAGATGCCTTCGTATTTGCTCCACATGGCCCTCGATACATGGCCATGCAATTGGGATACACCGTTGGCAATATGTGCAAACCGCAATGCTGCCAATGAATGATTGAATTGATCACTGTCATTGCTGTATAGCTTTTTCACTTCATCCACGGTAAGGCCGCAGAAATAACTCATCTTATGACAGAGGTAGATATCATGCTTTTCATTGCCGGCTTCTTCAGGTGTATGTGTTGTAAAAACCAATCTCTTTTTAACCTCATCAATATTCTTCCCGAATTTATTGTAGAGATAAAAAGCAGCGGACAACCCATGTGCTTCATTCAGGTGATATAGTTCAGGATTAAATCCAAGTACATCCATCAGTTTGGCACCACCAACTCCCAATAAAATGAACTGGGCCACTTTAGTAGCCACATTTGCATCATACAAACGGTGAGTGATGGTCTGCGACACATAATCATTCTCCGGCAGATCTGTTGACAATAAAAACAGTGGGGCTGTTTTAAACGTTTCAGGATTGAGATAAAGCACTTTTACCCAAACAGGGTGTTCATGTATGTTTATCTGGAATTTAATACCGGTGTCTTCCAGAAAGCTGAATTGTTTTTCATTCCAGGCCACATCCAATGTCTGGTCCTGATGACGTTCCTGATCATAGTATCCATATTTCCATAAGATACCAATACCAACAAGGTTTTGTTTTAACTCATAAGCACTACGCAAATGAGAGCCGGCCAGAAAGCCAAGGCCACCACTGTAAATTTTTAACGGCTGGTGAGTGGCAAACTCCATCGAGAAGTAAGCGACCTTTTTAAAATAACGTTCTTCTACCGGATACGGAACTGAATAGGGGGCAAAACTCATAATGTGTTCTTTTTACACGAAGACGCAAGATAATGGTTAATTGATAAATGACCTAAGCAATTGAAAATCAGCTAAACAATCATTAAATAAAAGATGAAAAATTATTGGCATCGCTGATTTTAAACCGGGACAAGATAAATTTTATTTTTTAACTGCTGTCTTGGAATTGGCAGCAGGTTTCACATATTTCTTCCTGGCAAAACTACCGTCAAATGCACAGTTCAATCCCCGGCGTGAACCACAACCTTCTTCTTCTTGCAGGGTAACAGAAGCAACACTAAAAATAAATTTCAACACACAGGGGTCACCGTCTTCCCGGTATTCCGCAGTGGTGGGTGATTTAAACATGGCCTCTCCTTTCAACTCACCTGTGCATACTCCATTATTCTTTTCAAAATGAATAAAGAAAGTAATGCGGTCATTCTTTCTGCCGTCTCTCACTGAAACCAGGTTCATTTTTCCTGTAGCATAATCGGCAGATAGTTTATGTTTTCTTGGCAATGTATCAATCGGGTTGATCAGTTCAGTTACTTTATCATTCAACGCATCCGTCATAATAAGCATAAAACTTTTTGCATCCGCATTCAATACATATACATCCTTCCCTTCGCTTAGTGAGCCATCTGTATTTTTCTGTTTCACCGTTTTAGTGATCGTATATTTTTTATCCATCATCACCGATTGCAGGGTAGCCTTGTTATTATCTGGCCGCAATGCTGCAATAGCCGCAATGAATTGCTGTTTTTTATCAAAGCTGAGGATAAAAACAGCTTTCTTATCATTGGTAACCGTCTTTACAAAAATGTAAGTTTCTTCTTTTGGCACTTCTGCTTTTCCCATGGCATAAATTTTTGGCTTTACTCCTTTCCCATACACTTTGCCCAATATAGAATCCGGGACAAACTGAGTAAAAATTTTATAGCTGATAAGCAGGGAGTCCTTTTCTTTTCGCTGCAAAACAGTATCTGAAACCTCGTAAGAAAGGCTTACCGGCTGAAAAAATTCAATAAAATCTGATACTTCTACAGGCTCTTCTCCTGAAAAAGAGGGCTTCTTTTTTTGTTTACAACCTGCAAAAATGGCAAGGGCAATAAAAAAGATAAAA
>JAJAZO010000181.1 GCA_026785745.1 Chitinophagaceae bacterium
AAAGCCATTTTTTCCCTCAACTGTGCCGAACTGTTTACCATTTCATGCATCCAGTAAACATTCAGGTTGCGGATACCATCCCTGTTCTTTTGTTGCACCATTTTTCTTTCATCAGGGGTCATTTCTTTTTTCTGCTGACGACCTATTTCTTCAATGCCCATATACAAGCCCTGCAAGTAATCATCAGCCACATTTATATATTCGGGCTTCTTATCCGAAGCTTTTAGCAGGGCTTTATAAATTTGTTTGGGGGAATATTTAGACAGATCGCCGAGCTGCTCCACAGCCGGACCGAAACCGGCACGCCACATCAGGTGCTGGTTTTTTGTTTGATTCGTCAACGACATCGGGCTAACATTTTAGTTTCAGACTATTATGAAGGTACTAAGTTTAAATAGCATGCCGTGTTATGTAAAACAAAACGTAAAAATGGGAAGCTTATTTTCTATTTTTGGATAACTCAAAAAGTTAATATGAGCATCAGGGCCTTCAAATACCTTTCTCCGCTGGTAATTTATATCGGTTCTTACAGGTCGTTTAGTGTAACCGGCTGGGAAATCTGGATGCCGCTAATGTGGGCATGGGTGGTTATTCCCGTAGCAGAATTATTTATAAACCCAGTTGCCGCTAATCTGGGTGCAGCGGAAGAAGAGTTGGCAAAAAAAGACAGAACGTATGATTTTTTGCTATACCTCATTGTCATTCTTCAATATTCATTACTGATAAAATTTTGTATCGCCATGAAGCAAGATGCAGATGTAATGACATGGCAGGATATTGCCGGACGCATTGGGGTAATGGGATTGCTATGCGGCACATTTGGTATTAATGTGGGACATGAATTAGGTCACCGGGTAAATAAATTTGAACAAGCATTGGCAAAATCCCTTTTACTTACTTCCCTATACATGCACTTTTTTACGGAGCACAACAAAGGTCATCATAAAAGAGTGGCTACGCCGGAAGATCCAAGCAGTGCAAGGTTTGGTGAACCTGTTTATACTTTTTATTTCCGCACCATTATATTCAGCTATATCAGTGCCTGGCATATTGCAAATGATGAAACAAGAAAAAAGGGGAAGCCAGTTTTCTCCTTATACAATGAGATGATTCAGTTCACCTTTATTCAGCTTGCCTTTTTATCATTGCTTTTTTTTGTCTTCGGCTGGTTAGTTACTTTGTATTTCCTTGCAGCCGCAATGATCGGCATCTTATTATTGGAAACGGTTAATTACATAGAACATTATGGACTACAACGTAAGCCAACAGGTGATGGCAAATACGAAAGAGCTATGCCTTCTCATAGCTGGAACAGTGACCATGTAATCGGAAGATTGATGTTGTTTGAACTAAGCCGCCATTCCGACCATCACTATCTCGCCAGCCGCAAATACCAGGTACTCCGCCACCATGATGATTCACCACAAATGCCGACAGGCTATCCCGGAATGATGATACTGTCATTATTTCCACCAGCCTGGTTTTATGTAATGAACCGGCGGATTAAGAAACTACAATCGTAAAGACTACTTAGCTGCATTGGCTTTAAGATAGGCTGTAACATGAACACTCTGTTTATCATTCAGTCTTGCTCTGGGAATCATGTAAGATAAAATACCCTCCCAGCGTTGGGAAGTATATTGTTCCGGTTTGGGCAAATCATGACAGCGGCTACAACGGTTCATAAAAATTGTTTTGCCCATTTCAATATCAGGCTTTACATCAATTATTTTTTTCGCAGGTGGCGGTGCATCCTTTCTTCTTTCGGTAATAGTGGGAAGTGCTTTTCTGTTACACGCCACGGTTATCGCTGCAATAACGATAATGAAATGAACTATTTTACTCATTCTCTTGATTTTATATGTTGGCTTAGTGCCCGGGTAAAGTTCCTTTTTAATTTGTTTGACAGAAAAAAGTCCTGCCCATTTTACTTTAGATCACAAAAAACTAATATATTTAGAAGTCAAATTTCCCACATACTTTAAATCAAACAATTTTTATGAAGAAATCCCTTGTATTGCTTGCCGGAGGTTTTATGCTTATCGTTGGATGTAATAAATCTTCCACTCCTAATGATGATTCAGTTAACAGTGAGGAAGAAATAACTGCTACCCAGCGCAAATGTGCTGCTGATGAGGTATTGCAGGAAAACCTGAAAAACGATCCCTCGTTGAGGCAACGTATGAATGACATCGAAGAATTTACAAAAAGGGCCATTGCTAATCCACAGCAATATCGCTTAGTGAACGGAAAAATAGAAATCCCTGTTATTGTAAACGTTTTGTATAAAACAACTTCTCAGAACATTTCCCTGGCACAGATACAGTCTCAAATAACAGTTCTTAATGCTGACTTCAAGGGTACTAATGCAGATTACAATGCCAGCAACCCTTATAATTCCGTTAAAGCCGGGTATGTTTAATTAAGTTTTGTTATTTACAATACCACTACCGAAATTTTCATAAAAAAAACAAATAAAAGTAGATGTAAATTAAATGACGGGA
>JAJAZO010000182.1 GCA_026785745.1 Chitinophagaceae bacterium
AGCATTCCGTTTTGTTTTTATGTCGGCGGCGGGGAGTGGTAACGGAACAACCTTCCCGGCGGCCCTAATGACTACTTAATCACTGATTAGGCAGCCATGGCATACTGAGTATTGCCATTTGAGTTTTTCGTATTCAGATTAAACTGCTAATTACGCAACGCAGTACATGCTTACACTCTCAAAGATCTATGCTGTCAAAACCAAACGCCCCCATGACGTTTCAATTAAATTGAGCCTGTAAAAATACTACTATTTAAAATGCGAAAGGCATTCAGCTAACCCTTATATTTTTTTTAGATAATCCAGTCGCAGCCTGTTTACAAATCCAGTAGCTTTATCGCATGGCGAACACTACACCAGAAGAATTTTATACCCACCGGATCAATGAGCTAACGGTTGAAAAGGGAAAACAAAACAAGAAGAAATCTCAATTGGCCTGGCTTCGTTTTTTTTCACTCATTGGAGCTTTCGCTGCGGCCTGGGTACTTTGGCCTTTTGGAGAAGCATTGGGAATAATTGCATTTTTCGTACTGATTGGTTTATTCATTTATTTCCTAAAACAAGACGTTAATAATAATGCTGCTATTGAAAACACCAACCGGTTAATCGCCATTAATGAAGCTGAAATTTTAATTCTCCGGCATAATTTCTTTCATCTTCCAGATGGCAGTAAGTATCAACCTGCTTCTCATTCTTATACAAACGACCTTGACATCTTTGGCCGGGCATCTTTATATCAATATATTAACCGCACCACATCAGAACAAGGAAGCACTGTGATGGCTGGCTGGCTTACTCAACCAGGCACTGTGCCATTGCTACTACAGCGACAAGAAGCTGCCAGAGAGTTAGCCACTCAAACCCACTGGCGACAGCAATTACAGGCTTATGGCATTGCTGATGCTATTACTAATGCTACTGAAGAAAAAATCAGCCTTTGGTTATCAGAAGAAAATAAATTCATCCATAAACTCTTTTGGAAAATTCTGCAGATTGTTCTGCCAGCGATAAGCCTTACCGTGCTGGGACTTTATTTAACCGGGATTATAGAATCAAATAAATTTTTTCCGGCGGCGATCTTATTAATGATCCTTGCCTTCAGTATTTCTAAAAAAGTAATACCAGCACATTCAAAGCTTAGCAAAATTGCCCCGCAATTAGAAACACTGTCCAATAGCATAGCATGGATTGAACAAACCTCTTTTACCACTTCATTCCTTCAGCAATTAAAAAATGAATTTGACTATCATCCTGTAAAAGCTTCGAAAAAAATAAAAGGGCTGACACGGATACTGGAAAGGCTTGACCTCCGGCTCAACTTTGTTGTGTTTATCCCACTCAATACATTTCTTTTCTGGGACCTGCAGCAAGTTTTTGCTTTAGAAAAATGGAAAGACAACAATAAACAAAATATCAGCCATTGGTTTAAAGGACTTGCAGAAATGGAAGCCGTTGTAAGTATCGGCAATCTTGCTTTCAATCATCCTGCCTGGACTTTTCCTGTTATCAGTAATGAAGAAGCGGTGTTTGAAAGTGAAACCCTTGGACATCCGTTAATTCCAGTGGAGAAAAGAATTAATAATTCTTTTTCTACAAAAGGGGTTAATCAATTGAATCTCGTTACTGGATCCAACATGGCCGGGAAAAGCACTTTTCTCAGAAGCATTGGAATCAATATGGTGCTGGCAATGGCAGGTGCTCCTGTTTGCGCCAGCCAGCTTACACTTTCTCCCATGAAAGTGATGAGCAGTATGCGGATAAGTGACAACCTGGAAGAAAGTACTTCTACTTTTTATGCTGAACTGAAAAAATTAAAAGAAATTATTGAAGCCGTAAACCAAAACGAAAAAGTATTTCTGCTGCTTGATGAAATATTAAGAGGAACTAATTCAGCAGACAGGCATACTGGTTCTAAAGCTCTTATTAAACAACTAATCCATCACCAGGCCGCCGGAGTGCTGGCTACCCATGATCTTGAATTGGCAAAATTGTGTGACGAATATCCCGGCAATATTCAGAACTATCATTTTGATGTGCAGGTAGCAAACGATGAACTCTTTTTTGATTATAAACTAAAAAGAGGCATCTGCCAAAGCATGAATGCCTCTATATTAATGAAGAAGATAGGAATAGAATTATAGTTACTTGCCCCAGCCAAACCAATCATTACCGTTAGCATAAAGCATTAACGCAATAAGTATTATAAACCCGGCTATTTGAGCATACTCCATAAACTTATCATTCGGCTTGCGGCCGGTAATCATTTCCCACAAGGTAAACATGACATGGCCGCCATCTAAACCAGGAATAGGCAGCATATTCATAAAAGCAAGGATTACAGATAACATAGCAGTTAATCTCCAGAATGACTCCCAATCCCATACCGGAGCAAATATAGAGCCCATAGACTTAAAACCACCCACTGCTTTATAACCACCAGTATTAGGATTCAAAATGGTTTTAAACTGTGCTACATAATCTCTCAATTCCGTAAACGTCATTTTAACGCCTGCAGGAAAAGCAGGGAAGAAATTATATTTAGTAACCTCAAACTTCAACCAGCCAAGACTATCCAATTGTTTCATAGTACCATAGGGATTAAATCCAATCTGACCGTCTTGATTAATTGATGAAACAAAACTTGTATCTCTCCCGTCTCTTTTTACGGTTATTAAAACTGTTTTATTCTTTTTTGTTTCCAGTATATCTGATAACTCATCAAAATAACTGAACCGGGCTGAATCTATTCCCACTATCATATCATTTTTTCTCAAGCCAGCTTTATACGCAGCAGAAGTATCATTCACCCGTAAAACCATAACAGGTATACGTGGCTCTATAAAACCTGTCCTTTTCTGATTTTTATTAACAACCAATTGCCCAACGAAATTTTCTGGCAACGTTATTAGTAACGGTTTTCCTTCTCTTTCCAACTGTACCTGTGAAGCAGTAATCAATTTCTTTTTAAACCGGGTAAGGTCATACACTTCCTTACCATCCACACCAATTATTTTATCACCATTTTTGAAGCCGATTTTCATTAATGTGCTGTCGCCAATATGCACACCGTACTTCATAGAACTGGATGGCACTTTCTTGTCTCCCCAAATCATTAATATAAATGCATAGATGATGAAGGCAACAAGAATATTCATTATCACACCACCCAGCATTACTATTAACCGCTGCCAGGCCGGTTTGCTTCTGAACTCCCAGGGTTGTGGTGGCTGCTTCATCTGCTCTTTATCCATGCTCTCGTCTATCATTCCGGATATTTTTACATATCCGCCTAAAGGCAACCATCCTATACCGTAAACGGTATCGCCAATTTTCTTTTTTACTAATGAAAACCAGGGGTCGAAGAATAGAAAGAATTTTTCTACCCGGCACTTAAACCATTTGGCAGTAATATAATGGCCAAACTCATGGAGTACTACTAATATAGAAAGGGAAAGTAATAACTGCCCGGCTTTTATGCCCACCTCAGCCCAATTGATTGCTAACAGATTCATAGTTGTATACCCCAATCCGCCGCAGGCGGAGCTTTTAATCATAACCCCAAAGAAAAATCAAAGACTTCTCTTTGGGGTTATGCTGATTAAAACAATTTATTCTTTTGTAATATTAAAACTTGAAACCATTATTATACCTGAGTTCTCCGCCAGTTGGCGGAGACAGGGGTTTATAGTTTAATTATATCGGCAGCAAAGTTACGGGCCTCCCCGTCGCTGTCAAAATATTCCTCCAGTGTGGGTTTCTCGATGAAAGGGATGTTTTGCATGGTTTTTTCTATCACATCTGTCATATCCAAAAAGTTGATACGGTTGCGCAGAAAGGCATACACGGCAATTTCATTCGCTGCATTCATCACACAAGGAAGGTTTCCGCCTTTGTTTAATGCATCCATTGACAATGCTAAATTTCTGAATGTTTTAACATCAGGCTCTTCAAAAGTGAGGCTGCTTATCTTTTTAAAGTCATAGCGGGGTAGCTCATTCTTAATCCGCTTGGGAAATCCCATTGCATATTGAATGGGCAATTTCATATCCGGCATTCCCATTTGTGCTTTAATGCTGCCATCTTCAAACTGCACCATACTATGAATAATGCTTTGCGGATGCACTACTACTTGTATTTGTTCCGGCTTCAGATTGAACAGCCATTTGGCTTCAATCATTTCAAGCCCTTTATTCATGAGAGTAGCTGAATCAATAGTAATCTTTGCACCCATTGTCCAGTTGGGATGCTGCAAAGCATGTTCCTTTTTTACATTGACAAGATAATTAGGTTTGCGGCCAAGAAAGGGACCACCAGATGCGGTAAGAATTATTTTCTCAATCCTGTTTCTTGTTTCGCCAATAAGGCATTGAAAAATGGCGGAGTGTTCTGAATCGACAGGAATGATAGGTACTTTAATCTCTACGGCTTTCCGCATGATGATGACGCCGCCAACTACCAGACTTTCTTTATTGGCTAATCCAAAAGCTTAACCGTTGCTAATTGCCTTTAGAGTAGCACTTAATCCAGCATA
>JAJAZO010000183.1 GCA_026785745.1 Chitinophagaceae bacterium
GCCTTATTAAAAACATTTCTCCCTTTATCAATTCCTGCCCGTTGTTTCTTTTGTTCTTCTTCCGGCAAATGAATAAATTCAAAACATTTGGTGCTGCAAGTTCCTTCCATCTTCGTTTTACATTCATCACATTGAATAAACAAAAGATGGCAGGCGTCATTAACACAATTAACATGGGTATCGGCAGGCTGGCCGCATTGATGGCAATGGGAAATAATTTCATCGGTAACCCTCTCCCCCAGCCGTTGGTCAAACACAAAATTCTTTCCATGAAATTTATTCGGCAGCCCTTTTTCTTTTGCCTGGTTTACATAATTGATAATGCCGCCTTCCAGGTGAAATACATTTTTAAATCCTTTATGCAGCATATAGGCAGATGCTTTTTCGCAACGGATACCTCCGGTACAATACATGATGATGTTTTTCTCCTTATCAGCTTTCATCATATCCACTGCCATCGGCAATTGCTCCCGGAAGGTATCACTCGGCACTTCAATCGCATCCTCAAAGTGTCCTACTTCATATTCATAATGATTCCGCATATCAATCACCACTGTATCCGGGTCATTCGTTAACTGATTGAACTGTTCGGCGTTTACATATTTTCCCTTGTTGCCCATATCAAACTCCGGGTCGCTGATTCCATCGGCAACAATTTTAGTCCGCACTTTCACATCCAGCACATAAAAACTTTTGCCGTCATCATCCACGGCCACATTTAACCGGATACCATTCAGGGGTTTGATAGAATATAAATATTCTTGAAAGCTATTGAGGTTAGCCGTTGGCAAACTTAGTTGTGCATTGATGCCTTCTTCCGCCAAATAAATTCTACCCATCACACCCAGTTCTTTCAGTTGCCTGTACAATTCATCTCTGAAAGCGGAAGGCTCTTCTATTTTGAAATAACAATAAAATGAAATGGTAGTTCTTGGAGTCGGGTCTTTTAGAATAAGTTCTTTTAACTCCTTACGGAAGATACGATTGTGTAGTTGTGCCATGTCGTTTAAATTTTATTCAGCCAGCGGCAGAACCCAATTGTCCCGCCTGAGGCGGGAGGCAAAATTCTTAAATCAGGGCAAAGATAAGCTAAGAGGTTACTTTTGACAAGTTTGTAAAGGAAGTGAGTATAGTTTTTATTAATTACAAAGACACTGGAGTATGAGAAATTCACCGCAGAGAACATGAGAAAAGGAGATTTCGCAGAGACCTCAGCGTTAACTTGGCGTCCTCCCGTTCTCTGCGGTAAAAAAAGGGGACTACGGCCAATCGTCATTACCCCTGTTTCCTTTGCGGCTTAGTCCTACTTTAAACCCGGTTTGCCAGGGTTTTCCATTCTGAAATGATTGCACAAAATCAACCCTGAACTGTTTTAGAATATTATCAAAACCAACGAAATATTCGTAGTAATATTTACTGCTGTTAATGTATAAGCCATTAACACCTGCTACCAGGTAAAGATTTAATTTTTTTATTCCTGGTATTTTATTGGTAAGAAATCCATTGAAATTATGTTCGATGTGAGCCAATGAGTAAAACTTTGCTGTATTGCTATATTCGTAAATGGGTAGTAATTGAAAACTATTTACATACTCGGTGGCAAAGCTGGAAAGATTACCATTAAAATGCATGTAATCGGGTGCTTCTACATTGCGGTTGTTTAAAAATCCTCCCACTCCTAATTTATACTGAAGTTTTCCCTGCAAACGAAAATTCAGGTTATCATCCATTGTGAATTTCCATTTGCTGAAATCAGCATCATTACCCAATAAAGTACCCAGGGTTTGTGTGTATAGCAAATCGAAAAGCGGCATTTTAGATCCGATACTTATTTTTCTATCTGGCAATTCGATATACTTTGTTCCCGGTTGCCAGCTAATGCCCAACAACCCTGTCAATGATTGATGGCGTTGAATATTCCGGGTAAGTAATTCTGTTGGATAGTTGGGGGTATATGCCCTGTTGGGTTTATCCTGCCAGGTATAATTGGTCTTATTTTCCAGCGGTTGTCTATCCTGGTATTGAAAAGCAGTGGTAATAAAAAGCCCGTTGCCCAGGCCTTGCCTATACCTGCCCCGTAAAAATGCAGCTTCATACGTTTTCATCCGGTTATCTTCATTACGCAATGATGAAAGAGAATTTCCCCGCTGCCCTACCGGGCTATTATTGAAGAATTGAAAAACCCTTTTGCCGCCTGCAACACTTAGGGAAGCAGCATATTTTTTCCCAAACGTATACACTACTCCAAGATGAGCATTAAAATGCTTATTGGTAAACCCATAACGGAGTACCGGAGATACAGCAATACTTCTCCTGCTGAAGGAATTAGTATCCAGGCGTTTTGTCCAGGTAACATCAGGATTTAAATACCAACCTTCTGCCGGGTTAAAACCTACGAGTTCCGTAAGTGGCCGGAAACTAAATGTAGTGCGGCTACGCTGGTAAGTAAAAGTTTGCTCAAGAAGCAGAGCCTGCAACGGTTTGAATTCATTCCGCTTTTTATCCAGCGAATCCAGGTAGCGGGGATTTTTTCTTACTATTTCCAAACTATCCTTTCGTTTATAATCTTTTACTTCTTCCACCATCAATGGAACTGGCCTTGTTCTTTCCCAATACTCCGCCGTTTTCTTATTTGAACTATCCGTATATTTTAAAATAGTATTGTCAAAAGTCTTTTTGTCGAATAAAGGTTCAACCGTAAAGTCGGAATAGATATTTACAAAACTCCCATACGCATCGAACCCCAGAAACTTTACAGCCGGATAAATGACCTGGCTGGAGATATACCATACTTCCTTATTTAACGGCCTGTACAATTGTTCTACCCTCAATGTATCCATAACTTCCATCTGCGATGCTTTTGTAAGCAACAACTGAACCGAATGAATCCGCCAATCATCTGCTACTATATCAATATAGCCACTGAATAGTGGTTCGTATTTTCTTTTCGGTGTAACTTTTATGTGAGAGATTTCCCGTCCATCTTCAAAATAAGTACCGTCTAATTTATAGCGGTAAAAATTCAATGCGTTTTCAGCAATAGGTGACACAAATCCCCGGGGATTGAGCCTTTCTCCAAAAGATACATTGTTGCTATAGAATGAAGTAAACCGGGGGGCACTTAATCCAAACCCGTCGCTTTGTCCGCTTACTTTGGATGAAATAACTTCTATCTTTTCCTTATTGGGTTTATTTACTGAATATTTAGAAACTGTTTCCGATAAGTAAAGCATTTTTTGCTTGCTGGTGTCGCCATCTTCGAAGTCCACTTTCCGACCTAAAACTTTTTTAGGATAATCTCTTAACCGTAACTGACCTTTTGTATAAACTTCGCATTGAAATGCAGATAACTGGCTTTCGTAGTAAGTTCTTTTCTTAATTGCATTGCGGATGATCTGATAGGCAGGGTCTTCCCGGTTCTTTATTATTACTTCTCCAAGGGTAAGTTCCTGCACCGTAAGAATAAAATTAATTTCCAGATCTTCGTCTTTTGCAAGAGTAATTTTTCTTTCTTCCTTTTTATAACCCACATACTGGCAAACCAATGTGTATTGGCCCGGCTCCAACTTTAATGAATACTTTCCTTCGCTGTTGGCATTGGTGCCTTTATTGTTCTCTTTAATAAAAACAGAAGCAAAGGGCAATATTTTCCCATTGTTATCGGTAACATTCCCTTTAATTTTTTGAGAAAAAGTTATCAGAGAAAATAGTGAGAAAATAAAAATGAAGAAGGTTTGTTTCATAATAAATTGGTACGACAATATAGCTTCATCAAATGGTTTTTAGCACCATTACTGTCGATTGTTTGGTAAGATTTAACATCATTTATCAGTAACCCGGAGAAAACTTCCACTCATTGCTGCAAAGCCGGCAACCAATCCGCCAACTATACCGGTTAATAGTATCAATAAAAGTGCATTGCCCCCTAATGGAAGTACCGCCGCTACTTTTTTTGACAACACTCCATTATTCTTCATATCAATCCACCAGGCAAGGCCCGCCCATAAAAGAAAAACACCGAGCATACCCGCCAAAAATGCTTTCCCTGCTTTCTGATGTACCAGTAC
>JAJAZO010000184.1 GCA_026785745.1 Chitinophagaceae bacterium
AGTTTGGCCATTTTCAACGTTTCTGGTTCATTGAATCGCTGCAAGAAAGAAGATAACTGCATCTAAGTTGGTTTTAAAACAGGTTAATAAAAGATAACAAGCAGGCAGTCGTTTTACAAAGTGCCCGAAGATAAAACATTAACCTATTCAATCAGTATAGTTATAGAAAATGGAAGAAAGTTCCGGTTTGTTTTTCCGAACCCTTGTTCGTTCATATTCATAAATAACCCGACCCAGGTTCTTCATGAAAGGAAAACCTATTGAATCATAATCATATTTGTCATCATTGAAAATACCATCACTGTTGCAATACACAACAGCACTGAGCATAAATTCAATGTTATTTTTGAGGTCGGCTATATAAGCGGCATCAATGAGAAAACCATATGCATCCCCTACTTTATTAAAGATGCGGATATGGGGTACAGTTTTACCGGGTTCTGAACCATAAAAAAGGAATTTGACATATGTATCCCAATACTGCGGTGCGGCATATACAGGCGACTTTGATTCGCCTGGACGCATAGACATATACAATCGTAAGAAATCATAATCCTCTTTTGTAAGATTGAATTGTTGTTCCTTTGGAACTGCTTTGGGAAAAATAATGCTTCTTACGATGCTATGCAGATTATTCAACGGCAATAAATTCTTTTTAGAAAAATCAAATGGCTCATTCACTATTTTATCACCCTGCATATATCCTTTGCCCAGTTTGATGTTTCTTTGAATATAAAGCAGTTTACTTTTTTCGGCAGGTTTTACATACAGCACTTTACCAGTTGAATCAAAAAATGTTACAGGGTTAGTATTCCTGTTTTGTTCTTCTGTTAATGAAATACTGAGCCGATGGATAATCTGCACATCGGTATACCCCATTTTGTGTAATGAGTTATTGATATACTCCTGCCCCAAAAATTCGTACAGGCGGTTAAAAGCATCATTATCGCTAACTAATAATATTTTCTTTATATAATGAGCAATGGTAGGTCTTCCATCAGCTGCAGAGGGATCATTATTCACAATAGTTTGACTTCCTCCTGCTGATTCAGTCATCATAGTTGTGCCCTTGTTCAATCCCGGAATTTTTAATTCATTCAATTTTTGTAAAGCCAGGATGGCAATGGGTAATTTAACAGTAGAAGCCGGGTAGAAATAATTACTGTTGTTGAGATTAAATGTGTGATTGGTAAATTTTGGTTTATACTTTTCTTTTTTAGCCCGGTCAATCTGCGTATAAATTATTTGCACTCCCAGTTGCTCTTTTCTTGAAAGAATATCATTAAAAAGCTGTGGATATTTTGCCAACAGATTGTTCAGGAAAGTGTCCTGTAAGTTATTCTGTTGGTGGTTGAAGGTTTGTTTATTCACAAGAGATGAATTAGCAGATGTTTGATTCGTTTTCTTTGAATTTATACAGCCAGCTGTGGCAATCAGGGCAATTAGAGCTATAAATGCGTTCTTAAAATGACTGGCTATTTTCATCCGATTAAATTAGCAAGAAAAATTGATGAATGAAGATGAAGAAAGTTCCTCAAAGTTCAACCTCGTTACAATCTTTTGAAATAATTATCGCAGAGGGATAAAAGGAATAGTTTATAAATGACCTTGTGGTTTTACTGCAATTATCTTTTCCTCCGGCCAACCTGTTTTTAAACATAACCCTGTGAAATACAATTGAAAAAGACCCATTCTGCCGTCTCAAAATTGGCCGAAACCGTCCGATAAAATTATGGTCGAAACCCCTATCTTTGCACCTCTTTAAAAATTCCCTTAACAGCCTTTCCCTGTGCTTGTAACCACGGTGAACAAGTATAGTGTGAAAGAAAACATGTAAAACGATCATTGTATGCAACTGAAAGGTTTGGTTCGCTTTTTTACTATTCTCCTCATTGTTTACTCTCTCTATCAACTGTCTTTTACTTTTTTCGTAAGAAATCATGAAAAGAAGATGGAGGTTAAAGCCAGGACTTATGTAAAAAATAATTACAAAAGTGCTGCCGAAAAATATCCGAACAATAAAGATTCGCAGGCCATCTACCAGGAATCATTAGACAAAACTTACCAGGAAAGGCTGAAGCGTTTACTGGACAGCACCAAAGATGTAACCGTTACTTACGGTATTAACGGTGCGGTTAGTTACCAGAAAGCAAAAGGCGAAGAGTTGAATCTTGGTCTTGATCTGCAAGGTGGTATGAACGTAACGCTGGAAGTGGAGATGTCTGGTTTACTGAAATCATTGGCTAATAACTCAAAAGACCCTAATTTTTTAGCAGCGATACAAAATGCTGATAAACGTAAGGCTAACAGTGATGCCAATTTCATCACCTTGTTCATTGAAGAATACAGGAAACTGGAACCAACCAGGCCGCTTGCTTCATTGTTTACCAGTGCAAGTGCTGACAAGATCAATGTTAAATCAACGGATAGTGAGGTAGAAACCTATATCCGTAATGAGTCTTCAACCGCCTTTGAAACTACATTCGACAGGTTAACCAACCGTATTGACCAGTTTGGTGTAGCACAGCCAAACATTACCAAAAATCCTGCTAAAGGAATCATCAATGTAGAACTACCGGGTGTAAAGGATAAAGAAAGAGTAAGAAATTATTTGCAGAGTACTGCAAACCTGCAAGTCTGGGAATTATACACATTGGCAGATCCTAATTATTCAGCAGGCTGGCAAAAAACAATTGAAACCTTTAATATTAAGTACGGTGGTGTAAAAGATACAACTGCTAAAAAGGATACAAGTACTACAGTTGATTCAGCAGGAACACAACCGAAGAAGATTGATTCGACTAAGCCTAAAACACTGTCTGAAGAAATTGGGAAAACTGATACCGACACTGCTGGTACTACTACAACAGCTACAACCGGAAACACTTTTGATAAATATTTAGACGCCTCCGGTTTTCAGCCATACCAGGATAAAGACGGAAAAGTAAACTATCCTTCTGCCGTTGGTTCTATCGCTATTAAAGATTCGGCTGAAGTAAGAAGATTTCTTGAAGAATTCAGAGGCAATTTCCCCGGAGATGTCATATTTGCTTACGGTATTGCACCAAAAGATAAAAACGGAAAATCAGGTTCAAGGGTTCCTTTATATGCCCTCAAAACATTTGGCCGGGCAACTGCTAAGTTGGAAGGCGATGCTGTAACTGATGCCCGCCAGGATTTTGACCAATATGGCAAAGTGGAGATAAGAATGGAGATGAATAAAGCTGGTGCCAATATCTGGAAAAAAATGACAGAAGAAAACATTGGCAAACCAATTGCCATTGTACTTGATAATGTTGTTCACTCAGCACCTAACGTAATCAGTTCTATTCCTGATGGCACTTCTTCCATTTCCGGAAGCTATACACAGCAGGATGCTGCCGACCTTGCCCGTATATTAAAAATTGGTAAACTGCCTGCTCCTGCTAAGATTGTTCAGGAACAACAGGTCGGCCCTTCACTCGGTAAAAAAGCGATTGAAGGTGGTGCCAAAGCATTCATTATTTCTTTCGTTGTTATCTTCCTGCTGATGCTGGTGTATTATAATACCAGCGGATGGGTAGCCAATATCGCCTTAATCCTGAACCTGCTTTTCACCGTTGGTGTACTGGCAGGTTTTGGTGCCTCGTTAACAGCTCCGGGTATTGCCGGTCTGGTATTGACGATTGGTATGGCGGTGGATACGAACGTAATCATTTATGAACGTATTAAAGAAGAGCTATCGAAGGGCAAGGGGTATATTCCCGCCATTAATGAGGGTTATAAACGATCCTTGCCGCCGGTACTGGATGCCCACATTACAGTTTTGCTTACTTCAATCATCTTGTTCACATTTGGATTAGGTCCTGTAAAAGGTTTTGCTACTACACAGATCATTGGTATTCTTTTATCATTGTTCTGTGGTATCCTGGTGAGCCGCTGGATTACTGAATGGTTTACCAACAAGAAAAAACACCTTGAATATTTTACCGGCGTTTCCCGTCGTGTATTCAAACATGCTAAATACAAATTCATCGAATATCGTAAGATAGCTTATGTAGTTTCATTCATCGTATTGGCGCTTGGTATTGCTTCTTACTTTAATGGATTTGATTATGGTGTTGAATTCAAAGGGGGCCGCAGCTTCAGAGTTGGTTTTGAAAAGCCTGTAGATGATATTGAAAAGGTAAGGGCTGACTTGCGGGCTGCCTTCAATGGTGAAAACCCGGTTATTAAAACAATTGGTGATAATGCAACCCTTGACATCACCACTTCATATGAAATTAATAACCCCAGCAGAGCGGCAGATTCATTGGTAGAAACCAAATTGATAGAAGGTTTGAAAAACTACCTTCCTGCAGGTATCTCTTATGAAAAATTTGATACTGAGTATAAACAGAAATCGGACAAAGTGCTACCCACCATTTCTGATGACCTGAAAAGAGGAGCGATAAAAGCTACTTTATTTGCCCTTTTCATTATCTTCCTGTATATCTTCATACGTTTCCGTGACTGGAGGTATTCGCTGGGTACTATTGTTGCACTATTGCACGACGTATTAGTTGCACTGATTGTCTTCTCGTTTGCAAGAGCCATTGTTCCATTCCCGTTAGAAATCGACCAGCACTTTATTGCAGCGATATTAACGGTAATCGGCTTCTCGATGAATGATACGGTAATTGTATTTGACCGTATCCGTGAAGACAGCGGCCTGATGCCAAATGCCCCAAGAGGAGAAATAATCAACCGGGCAATCAATGAAACCCTGAGCCGTACATTAATGACATCATTAACGGTGTTCCTGACCATCCTTATCCTCTTCCTGGTAGGTGGAGAGGTAACAAAAGGTTTTGCATTCGCCATGTTGATCGGTGTGCTAACAGGTACTTACTCATCAATCTTTGTGGCTGCACCAATTCTTGTTGATCTGGGCGGTAAAAGACCATTGGGTAAAAAAGCAGTGATTGAGAAAACTAAGCCTGCCACAACAGCAACCAAGAGTTAAAAAACAGAATACCTTACTAATAAGAAAAGCCTCCAAATCGGAGGCTTTTCTGTTGAATATAGCTTGTTGAAAATTTATTATTCAATTCTTTCCGTCATTAAATATTCGCTACTTAACTCCAATGCAAGTGGAATTGATTTTATACCGCAAAAGATGTTCCGCAGCCACACGTAGTGCTTGCATTAGGGTTTTTAAAAGTAAATCCTCTGTTGTTCAGGCCATCCTGCCAGTCCACCAGCATACCATATAAGTACATCTCATGTGCTTTGTCCATAATGCAGGTAATACCATTTATTTCAAAATGACTGTCATTTTCTTTAGGCTGATCAAACCCAAGCACATAAGTCATACCAGAGCAACCGCCGCCCTTCACCCCTACTCTTAATCTTTGGGCAGTATCAAAACCGTCAGCCGCCATCAGTTTTCTTATTTCAATAATAGCTCCGTCAGTTAAAGTAACCGGTGTTGTCATTGTTGTTTCCATTTTACAAAAATAAATATTCTTTTGCAGCCATAGCAATGTGGTATTTCCGATAAAGGAAATTTAACTAAACCCCCTATTTTCCTCTTTGTATTGATTCCCAATTACTACGCCTTAATCCCAATACCCTTTCCTATTTTTGCCGAAACATATACAATTCATCTATGAATTTAACCGACATAAGCATTATCCTTTCCGTAACAGCTATTATTCTTGCCCTGTTTGCCGTTTTTGCCCACAAATTCAAACCACCAGTTAAGTCGCCAGCCGCAAAATTTGACAGTATGCCCATGCAGCTACAGGCTTATGAAAGATTAGTATTATTAACAGAAAGAATTGCTCTTCCTAACCTCATCAGCCGTCTTAGCCAGCCGGGTATTTCTGCTTATGAAATGAAAATCATTCTGATAGAAAACATTAAACAGGAATTTGACTACAACAGTACGCAACAATTGTATGTAAGCCAGGTAAGCTGGGATGCCGTTCGCAACCTGAAAGAGCAAAACATCATGGTAATAAACCAGGTATCTGGTACATTGCCCCCAACGGCATCGGCTGCCGATTTAAATAAAAAAATATTGGAAATATTGATGTCGCAACCCAATGGTGCTTTGCATGAACTGGTGGCACAGGCATTAAATTATGAAGCGAAAAAAATAATGAAATAGTGCTGGTTACTTAAAGTTCATAAAGTCATTTTATGGCCGGAGATAATAAAAAAACAACTGACTCAGGAATAGAAATAAAACCAGTTTATTCTGTTTCCAATTCACCTGCAGGTGATAACGAACAACCAGGAACATTCCCCTTCACCAGAGGTGTACAACCAGATATGTACAGGGGTAAGTTGTGGACGATGCGGCAATACGCCGGTTTTTCCACTGCGGAAGAAAGTAATAAACGATACCATTATTTATTATCACAGGGAGTAAGTGGGTTAAGTGTAGCTTTTGATTTACCTACTCAAATTGGTTATGACAGTGATCATGCCTTGGCAGAAGGTGAAGTAGGAAAAGTAGGCGTAGCGATTGATTCTTTGGAAGACATACAAACATTATTCAACGGCATTAAGCTGGAAGAAGTAAGTACTTCAATGACAATCAATGCAACAGGTTTCATACTACTTTCGTTTTATGTGGCTCTTGCCAAACAGCAAGGTGCTGATTTAAAAAAAATTACCGGAACGATACAGAACGATATTTTAAAAGAATATGCTGCCAGGGGCACTTATATCTATCCCCCTAAGCCTTCTATGCGCATCATCACCGATATTTTTGAATGGTGCAGCCAGGAAGTACCCAAGTGGAATACAATTTCCATTTCTGGCTATCATATTCGTGAAGCAGGCAGCACCGCTGTACAGGAAATAGCTTTTACACTTAGCAATGGTAAAGCTTATGTAGAAG
>JAJAZO010000185.1 GCA_026785745.1 Chitinophagaceae bacterium
AGCCCCTAAACCACACCATTCCGTATCTTGGGCACTAATAAAACGATGACTATGCAATTATCTTTTTCCCGTATTTTTCTTCTGTTTGTAACTGTATTTATATCGGCAACAGTAATGGCACAACCACCTACTGGCACAAGACCGGATAGTACAAGAAGAACACCAACAACCACCACTAACGGTCCCAAGCCTTACAAGGAAGTAATTACTTCCAAAGCTGTTTCAGATGGCGGTTTGTTTTGGGTGCATAAATTAGAAGACAAGTATTTTTTTGAAATACCTGATTCATTATTTAACCGTGAAATTCTGGTAGTAAACCGTATATCAAAAGCATCGGCTGGAATGCGTACAGGTGGTTTTTTTGGTTATGGTGGCGATCAGATTGGCCAGGGTGTTATCCGGTTTGAAAAAGGACCTAATAATAAAGTTTTTCTTCGCACCATTTCCTATGCAGAATATGCTAAGGATTCTACGTCGCCAATGTTTAGTGCGGTAAACAATTCAAACATCCAGCCTATTGCTGCTTCTTTTGATATAAAATCATTGGGCAAAGATTCTACCGGGGCAGTCATTGACATTACAGACTATATCAGCGGAGATAATGATGTACTGCATTTCAGCAGTTCATTAAAAAGTACCCTGCGCCTGGCAGCACTACAGGCAGATAAATCGTATGTAGTAAGTGTAAAATCATTTCCGATAAATGTGGAAATAAAAGCGATTAAAACATACATGAGAATGGCGGCACCTCCAACTTCGCAGGGAGGCGGTGGTGGTGGTGGCGGCAGTGCTGCAGGCAATATGACGATGGAGCTGAACAGTTCTTTAGTACTTCTTCCCAAAGTACCCATGCAGGCAAGATATTTTGATCAAAGGGTTGGTTATTTTGCGGTGGGCTATACAGATTTTGATGCCGATCCCCAAGGAGTGAAGAATATTTCTATGGTTAAACGCTGGAGGCTGGAGCCTAAAGACGGCGACATGGAAAAATATAAGAGAGGTGAGCTGGTAGAACCAAAGAAGCCAATCATATTTTATATAGATCCTGCAACTCCAAAAAAATGGGTACCATACCTTATGCAAGGAGTAGATGATTGGAAAAGTGCTTATGAAAAAGCAGGGTTTAAAAATGCTATCATGGCAAAGATGGCTCCTACCAAAGCACAGGACAGTACCTGGAGTCTTGAAGATGCCCGCAACTCAGCTATTGTTTACAAACCTTCTGATATTCCAAATGCAAGTGGTCCAAGTATTTCTGATCCACGCAGCGGCGAAATCATGGAAAGTCATATCAACTGGTATCACAATGTAATGTCGTTGGTAAGAGATTGGTATTTCGTACAAACTGCAGCTGTAGATCCTGCTGCAAGAAAAATGAATTTTGATGATGAGCTGATGGGGCAGTTGATTCGTTTTGTGTCTTCACATGAAGTGGGACATACGTTGGGTCTTCGTCACAACTACGGCTCAAGTTCTTCCGTGCCGGTAGAAAACCTTCGTAATAAAGCCTGGGTAGAAGCAAATGGGCACACACCATCTATTATGGATTATGCCCGTTTTAATTATGTAGCACAGCCAGAAGATAATGTTGGTCAGAAAGGATTATTTCCACGGATAGGAGATTATGATAATTGGGCTATTGAGTGGGGTTATAAACTATTTCCTGAGTATAAGGATGCTGATGCTGAAAAAACTCATTTAAATAATTGGGTAATGGAAAAACTAAAAGATAAACGTCTTTGGTTTGGTACAGAACAAAATCCTGATGATCCCCGCAGCCAGAGTGAGCAGGTGGGTGATGATGCGATGAAAGGAAGTATGTATGGGATAAAAAATCTGCAGCGCATTGTACCCAATCTTGCACAATGGACAAAAGAACCAAATGAAGGATATAGTAACCTGAACCAATTGTATGGCCAGGTTACCGGTCAATTTGGAAGATATATTGGCCATGTGGTTAAATATGTAGGTGGCATTATGGAAACACCCAAGATGGTGGAAGAATCTGGGGCTATTTATGAAATTGTAGCTGAAGCAAAACAAAAAGAAGCGGTTGATTTTATTAATAAGCAATTGTTTGCTACGCCAACCTGGCTTCTTAACCAAGATATCTTTGCCAAAACAGGTATAAGCGGATTAACAACAATCGGCAATTTGCAGGATAATGCATTGAACCGTTTGTTAGGCAGCCGTACACTAAACAAGCTAATAGATGCCGAAGCTGCACTGGGTAATAATGCTTATCAAATTATTGAGTTATTAAATGATGTGAAGAAAGGTGTTTGGGGTGAACTTGCAGCCCGCAAGCCAATAGATATTTATCGCCGCAATTTGCAAAAATCTTACATCACCACTCTTAATAATTTAATTTCGTCATCAGGGCAAACGACTTCGGTCGGTACCTTCACAGTTACCGTTTCCGGTGGCAATGATAAATCAGATGTAAAAAGTGTGGTAAGAGCACATTTGACTGCTTTAAGATCCGAAATAAATGCTGCGGCGGCAGGTATTGCAGACCCCATGACCAAGTATCACCTTCAGGATCTGTCAAAAAGAATAGGTAATACACTGAATCCTAAAGAATAAGAGAGATTAATTTTAATATCATTTGAAAGAGGAAGGTTCTTATATGAATCTTCCTTTTTTCTTTTCTATGCCTTTGCCAGAAGGCTTCTCCGCCTTATCTTTGCAATCCGTTTGAAAAAACGGTAGCTCTTTCCATCCCGATAGCTATCGGGATATTGGAAAATTTCCTGAAGAGGTTCGACAAAGGTCTCCCTGTGGAGAATGCCTCAAAGG
>JAJAZO010000186.1 GCA_026785745.1 Chitinophagaceae bacterium
CGATAGAGGCTGCCGCAGCCCAATACCATTTTCTTATCCTGTTTTTGCCAATAATTGCTGGCAACGGTTCTGGCATATCGCCAAAGGCAATATTCATTTCCTTCATCCGGTGCAGGTGGAGCATGTAAGCATCTTCTGCCTGCATATCATCTTTTGGCGGTTGCTGTTTCCACAGATCTTCCAGATTTTGTATAGCATACTGCCACTCTGAGTGTTCAAGAACAAGGGTTTCCAAATCCTTTAGTTCAGCAGGAGAAGCCTCACCTGATAGTTTTTTAGAAAGTAGTACCCAAAAAATTTCCTGGCTCATTGGTCTTAGTTGGTATAATAAACAAGACACCCGTAAGCAGCGTTTACCCCTAAAGAAAAAGAAATTATTTTTTAATACCCGTGTAGTGGGGGGAGTTTTTAATATCAAAGTGCATGCACTTACTAATACGGCGAAGTGCTATGGCCATTTGGGCTTCTATCGTTTTTACTGACAACTGTAGTAGATCGGCCACTTCTTTATATTTCAACCCGTCTTCTTTAATAAGTTTGAATATAAGCCGGCAGCGGGATGGCAGGTCGTTTACCGCTTTTTTAATCTGGCGCATAATTTCTTCTGTCATCATTAATTGTTCGGGATCAAAATAAATGCTGTTCATCTGTACCAGCCAGTCTTCAGACGAGAGGCTTACCTGTCTTTTTTGCTTTTTAAGCCTGTTCAGCGATAAATTTTTGGTGGTGGTATAAAAATAAAAAAGCGGAGATTCAATGGTCGTTAGCTGATCTCTTTTCTGCCAGATCCGGATAAAGACATCCGAAACCAGTTCTTCTGCCTCCTCTCCTGATTTCAGGATGGAATAGGCGAATTGCTTCAGGCGGCTGTGCAACAGAAGGAATAACTCCTTGCAGGCAGTCTGGTCATTATTTAATGCAATAGCAGATAGCAATCGTTTTATATGTTCGTTCTCATGCATTGTATCAGCAGTGTAAATCTAAGGGTTTCCAAATAATATTTTAAGTCCTGTAAATACAACGTTTTTTTCTATTTTTGCAGCCGCTTAATCGCAGGACCCTTAGTTCAGTTGCCTGCCTGCCAGTAGGCAGGGTTAGAATATCCCGATTATTACAGGGGGGCAAGGATAAATTAAATTGTTCTTTTATTAAATATTTTTCCCGTTTTGCGGGATTGGACCCATAGCTCAGTTGGTTAGAGCACCTGACTCATAATCAGGGGGTCGTAGGATCGTGCCCTACTGGGTCCACTTAAAAATGCCCCGGGTTTTTTACCGGGGCCTTTTTTATTACCATCAGAGGGTTCTTTAACCTTTTGTTAACCGGGATGAAAATACATTTGTCCACTACTAAAGTTTATATGAAGAAAATTATATTGTTATCTATCTGTGCCTTTTTTGCTACTTCTTTGCTGGCGCAGGACAATCCCCCTGTTAAGAAGAAAAAAGATATTCCTGACATGAGCAACCGGGCTAATGACCATTTCCTGGTACAATTGGGCTATACACGATGGGCTGGTATGCCGGACACTATTAATACCGGCGGCTTTTCAAAAAGTATTAATGCTTATTTCATGTTCGACTACCCCTTCAAAACCAATCCTAAACTAAGCATGGCTTTTGGACCGGGCATATCATCTGACCATATAACTTTTTCAAAAACACATGTTGGTATAAAAGACAATACCCCCACATTTAATTTTACCAACCAGTCTGATACCAACCATTTCAAAAAAACAAAACTGGCAACGGTTTATTTAGAAGCTCCAATTGAATTACGGTATTCAGCCAAACCGCTTACAGGGAAGGGGTTGAAATTTGCCGTAGGTGTAAAAGTAGGGATGCTGTTAAATGCCCATACCCGCAATGTAAAATTTGAGAGTAAAACAAATACAATCATCAATGACTATGTGATGAAAGAGGCGAGTAAACGCTTTTTCAACAAAAACCGTATTTCAATGATGGCGAGAGCTGGTATGGGACATTTTAGTCTCTATGGAAGCTACCAGTTAACGGCACTCTTTAAAGATGGCCTCGGGCCGGTAGTAAGACCTTACTCAATTGGCCTTACATTAAGTGGATTATAACCGCATTCATTAATATGTTTGAGAAGCGATCTGTAAACAGGTCGCTTTATTTTTTTACTTTTGTCTGCCGGTAAGATGGAAAGACGATAAAGTCGTTTCTGCCTTTCAGGCAATTACTATTTAATATGATTGATAAGAAAAATATAATTCAAAGCGAAGAGAAAGCGGTACTGGTAGGGTTAGTTCAAAAAGAACAAACAGAACAGCAGGTGCAGGAGTACCTTGATGAGCTGGCTTTTTTGGCCGAAACCGCCGGAGCTGTTACTGCAAAAAGATTTACCCAAAAATTACAACACCCTGATAGCAGAACTTTTGTTGGCAAAGGAAAACTGAAAGAGATAGGTGATTATGTAAACGGCAGAGATATTCGCATTGTCATCTTTGATGATGAACTGACTGGTGCGCAGATCAACAACATTGAAAAAGAAATCAATGTAAAAGTGATTGACCGCAGCGACCTGATTCTTGACATTTTTGCAAGAAGGGCAAAAACCGCACAGGCAAAGGCCCAGGTGGAACTGGCACAATACCAATACATACTGCCCCGGCTGCGGGGTATGTGGAAACACCTTGAACGATTGGGTGGCGGTATCGGTACAAGGGGCCCCGGTGAAAGTGAAATAGAAACTGACCGTCGTATCGTAAGAGATAAAATTACATTACTAAGAAAACGATTGGCAGAAATAGATAAACAAGCATTTACGCAACGCAAAGACAGGGGCGAATTTATCCGTGTTGCATTAGTGGGTTATACAAATGTTGGCAAATCCACCATTATGAACCTGCTGAGTAAAAGAGAAGTGTTTGCAGAAAATAAATTGTTCGCTACACTTGACACCACTACCGGCAAAGTTGTTTTTGATGCCACTCCTTTTCTTTTAAGCGACACGGTTGGTTTCATCCGCAAGTTGCCGCATCATTTGGTAGAAAGTTTTAAAAGTACTTTGGATGAAGTAAGAGAAGCAGACATCCTGTTACATGTAGTAGATATTTCTCACCCGGCGTATGAAGACCAATTGGGTGTGGTAAATAAAACCCTGCAGGAATTGAATGCTTTTGAAAAGCCCACCATTACTATTTTCAACAAAATGGATTTGTATGAAGCACAAACCTTTGATGAATGGCTGGAAGAAAGCACCAAAAAGGAAATACTGGAAGACCTGAGAGACCGGTGGAATAATGAAACAAATGGGAATGCCGTTTTTGTTTCGGCACTTGAAAAAACAAATATGGATCTGCTGCGCAAAACGATATTGGAGAAAGTGAGGGAATTATACAGAATCAGGTTTCCTCACAAATCAGAGTTTTTATATTAATACAAGCCACAGATTACACGGATTAACACAGATTAATACAAATAGGAGACATTATCCCATAGCATGTCCATTTGTATTTAAATGATTTTTTGCAAGATAGAGTGTTGCTTTAGCAACAAATAATCTGTGTTAATCCGTGTAATCTGTGGCTAAAAAACCATGACCGAAAAAAAATATACCTGGCACAAAATAGCTGACCGCATCAATGAATTAGAATTTGCTGATAACAATATTGCCGTAACAGAACTACAGGACAAAAAAATATGTATCGGCAAATACAATGAGATGGCTTTTGCCTTTGCCTTCAAATGTCCTCATGCAGGCGGCATCATGGCAGATGGGCATATTGATGCGTTAGGTAATGTGGTTTGTCCGCTGCATCGTTACAAATACAATTTGCAAAATGGCCGTAATGTAAGTGGTGAAGGCTATTACTTAAAGCACTGGCCGGTAGAACTAAGAGAAAATGGGGTTTTTGTAGGCATGGAAGAAAGCAGCGGTCTCTTTGGCTGGCTGAAATAAATACCTTTTCCGGGTGAATTTGCTGCCGCCAATCTTTCTTATATTTATAGTAAACCTCACTACCATGAACCGCAAACTTATCCTGCTGCTGCTTGCAGCCATTTTTTCCATTCAATTTGTAAATGCACAAGCAGGAACGTGGCGGCAAATTGGTGAGGCTGGGGCATTGGCCAATACCCTGTATGCCACGGCTTGCAATGGAACACTTTATACCATTGAAAAATCTGGAAAACTTTACCGGATCAATCCTGCAACGGGTAGCTGGTCAGAGCTAAGCACTGAAAACTATGCTAATAGTACCCTGTTGATGGGTGGAGGTAAAAACCTGTTTACTATTGAAACAGATGGAAGCCTGTACCGCACCAATCCGGAAACCGGTAACTGGACGATGCTTGGTAAAAAAGGCGACTGGGCCAATACACTTGCAGGAGCGGCTGTGTACGGCTATTTCTATACTATAGAAAAAAGCGGAGCATTATATGCTACCAATGTTAATACTGGCAACTGGGTGCAGTTAGGAAAGCCAGAGTTTGCAAACACAGCCATGCTTTTTGAGGCTAGCGGAAACCTGTACAGCATAGAAAAAGACGGCAGCCTATATCAAATAAGCCAGTCTGATGGCTCCTGGAAAAAGATAGGCCCACCAGGGGCTTGGGCAAAAACTATAGCAGGGACTACTTTAAACGGGAAACTCTATACGGTAGAAAGTAGCGGAGCTTTGTATGTAACCGATCTCGCCACCGGCACCTGGCAGCAAATTGGAAAGCCTGAGTTTGGAAATACTCATTTTATAATGGCCGCAGGCCAAAAACTTTACACCATTGAGGTTAGCGGTTCGCTTTACGAGATTAATATAAACTGATTTTAATCAGATTTTTTTTAGTTCAGGCTTCTGCAAAAGCCTGAATATCCCTATTTTTGCTGCCCCGAAAGGGAACCTGCCTTTGCCAAGGCTACGGCAGGTAAAAAGGTATTCCTGCTTAGCTCAGTTGGTTAGAGCATCTGACTGTTTATCAGAGGGTCGTAGGTTCAAGTCCTACAGCAGGAGCGTAAAAATCAAGGGTTTAGAGACGACAAGTTTCTGACCCTTTTTTATTTGCACCAAGATTTGCACCATAAACATTACAGGTTATTAACGGTAACAATTATTTCCTAAATAGATTGAATTTGTGTATTATATAAATACGGGCAAACAATTATAACCGTATGCCCTGTTAATTATATGAAAAATGAAAATTCAATTATTGCAGCTTTCAAAGTTGGTGATACATTTAAATTAAAATCAGGAGGCCCACTTATGACAGTAAAGGTTTTATAAATTCAATTGTGTCTAGATGAAAAAGGAGATGTTTATGAAGGGTTTTGTGGATTTATAGCTTGTAGCTGGTTTGATGCAATAACATCAAAC
>JAJAZO010000187.1 GCA_026785745.1 Chitinophagaceae bacterium
CAACAGCTCCCTTCAATGAATAAAAGTCGGAGGAAACAGATTTTTGTTTCCAGTTATATTCATTTTTATTTCCGGAAATAATAATGCATAATTTCCCGGCTTCAGTGTATTTACCGGGGGCAGATGTAGAATAAGCGTTGCCAAATTCAAACAGGCGCAGCGAATTGTTTTTATGATTCAGGTTATGCGCCACCACCTCCAGCGATGTTTCAAATAGCGAATTGCGGAGAATATTCAACTCTGCACTAAGACTGTTTGTCATCTTTACCATGCTTTGCAATTCTTCTTCTGAAAAATAAGCTGCATTAGTGATGGAGTTGGTCATCATTTCATTGAAACCCTGTCCCACTAAATAATTAGCCACTTTTTCCCGGTACACTTCTTTGGCATAATTATCTTCTACTGCCGGGGTAATGGTAATGGCTTCCGGAATATCAATATTGTCTAATCCATCAATTCTTAAAACCTCTTCTACTAAATCAGCAGGTAAGCTGATGTCTGGTTTGTGATAGGGCACTGCCACTCTCAGTTCATCAATCCCTTCTTTCAGTACTTCAAAGCCCAGGCTGTTAAGGATATTTTTTACTGAATCTGGGTGATAATTTTTACCACTCAGTTTTTTAAGGAAATGATATTTTATCGCCACTTCTGTTTTAGGTTTTACTGTTGGATATACATCCACTATCTCAGAAGCTATTTCTCCGCCACCAATTTCTTTGATAAGATTGGCTGCTCTTTTCAATACATTCACGGTGGCAGAAATATCTGTTCCTTTTTCAAACCGGTTGGCTGCGTCGGTTCTTAATCCATGGCGAAAAGAAGTTTTGCGGGTTGTTACCGCATCAAAGCAGGCACTTTCGAGGAAAATATTTTTTGTTTTGTCTGATACCCCGCTATGTAAACCACCAAACACTCCTGCAATACAGATTCCTCTGGCACCCTCCTGTCCGGCGGGCAAGTCACAAATTATCAGGTCTTCGGAACTCAGTTTTCTTTCTTTTTCATCCAATGTAATAAATGATGTTCCTTCCGGGAGGTTTTTTATTATAACTTTTTTACCGCCCAATGTATCTGCATCAAAAGCATGGAGCGGTTGTCCGGTCTCCTGCTGAATGAAATTGGTGATGTCAACGATATTATTAATCGGTCTGAGGCCGATAGCTTTTAATTTTTGTTGTAACCATTTCGGAGATTCCTTAACCGTCACATTCGCAATACTGACACCGGAATAGCGGGGGCATGCAGTTGGGTTCTCCCCTGTCACATCAATAGTGAGAGAAGTATTGTCAACTTTAAAACCATTGCTATTAGGCAATTTCGGTTTAATATCTTTTTTGTCGTGGTGACTTAAATAAGCACAAACATCTCTCGCCACACCCCAATGACTCATCGCATCCATACGGTTGGGAGTAAGGCCGATTTCATAAATAACGTCTTCGTAGGGTTGAAAATAATCAATGGCAGAAGTACCAACTTTCACATCAGCTGGTAATACCATGATGCCTGCATGAGAAGTGCCCATGCCTATTTCATCTTCGGCGCAAATCATTCCGTGGCTTTCCACACTCCTGATTTTTGCCACTTTCATGGTTAACGGCTCGCCGGTAGATGGATAAATGGTTGTGCCGACTGTGGCGACTACTACTTTTTGTCCGGCAGCAACATTTGGTGCGCCACAAACAATTTGTAAAGGTTCTGTACCGCCAATAGTTACTTTGGTCAATGTAAGCTTATCTGCGTTAGGATGTTTTTCTGTACTCAGCACTTCGCCAATTATCAAACCCTGTAATCCACCTTTCACTTCTTCGTATTTGCCCATACTTTCTACTTCCAGTCCGATAGAAGTAAGTATGCGGCTTAGTCTTTCTGGGTCAACAGTTACTGGTAGGTATTCACTCAGCCATTTGTAGGAAATCGTCATGTTTGCTGTAATCTTTTATTGGCTGCGAAGATAAAGGAAAGGGGGGAAGTGCTTTTCGGGGTTTAACCTGTTAATTTGTGTTTTATAGTTCAGGTATGTCCAAATTAAAAGCTGTTGCCATATTAGTGATAATTATTGCCTCGCTATTGCCGGTATATATGCTTTATAAATACCTGCAAAAAATAATGCAACCAAAAGAGTCAATGCGAAAATTTCTTCTCTGGCTTCTGGTTAATTTTATATTGATATTCGGCTACACTTTTTTACTTGTCTTTGTAATCAAATTGCTGTTTCCCGGAGCTTAAAAATATCTCCTTATTTTTACTCCAATAAAATCAACGATGTATGGCATATAACTTATTAAAAGGAAAAAGAGGAATCATCACCGGTGCGTTGGATGGAAATTCTATCGCCTGGAAAGTAGCCGAGAAAGCTTATGAGGAAGGGGCCACTTTTGTTTTAACCAATGCACCTATTGCCATGCGGATGGGTGAAATCAATAAGTTGGCAGAAAAAACAAAGTCGGAGATCATTCCTGCAGATGCTACCAATGTGGAGGAGCTGACCAACCTCTTCACAAAATCGCAGGAAGTGCTGGGCGGTAAGATTGATTTTGTACTCCATTCAATTGGTATGAGTGTGAACATCAGGAAGAAAATTCCTTATACCGAATCCAATTATGATTATTTTATGAAAGGTATTGATGTGTCTGCTATGTCATTTCATAAAATGCTGGCGGTGGCCAAAAAATTAGATGCTATCAGTGAGTGGGGTAGTGTGGTGGCTCTTACTTATATGGCGGCTCAGCGTACCTATCCTTTTTATACTGATATGGCGGATATTAAAGCGATGCTTGAATCTATTGCCCGCAGCTTTGGTTATCATTATGGAGTAGACAAAAAAGTTCGTATCAATACAGTATCTCAATCGCCAACAAAGACAACGGCTGGTACGGGTATCAAAGGCTTTGGTGATTTCTTTGATTTTGCTCAGTCTATTGCACCGCTGGGAAATGCCAGTGCAGAAGATTGTGCTAACTATTGTATCACCCTTTTCTCTGATTTAACAAGGATGGTAACTATGCAGAACTTATTTCATGATGGTGGTTATTCTTCTACCGGTGTAAGTAATGAAGTGATGCAGAAGTTGGGAGTGGAATAACCTCCTGTCCCCCGCCGATTGGCGGAGAGACTTAGATTGAAATGGCATTTTATAAATCATAAATTCATTAAAGCAGAAAGCCTCCAATTACGGAGGCTTTTAAAATTATAAACAGTTTCCAAACTCCCCTTTAGGGGCTGGGGGCTTAATATTCATCCTCATTAAACAGAAAATCTTCCTGGGTAGGATAGTCAGGCCAGATGTCCTCGATAGTTTCATATACATCACCAGCTTCATCTTCCAGTTCCTGCAGGTTCTCCACCACTTCTATGGGAGCACCGCTACGGATAGAGTAGTCAATCAACTCATCTTTGGTGGCTGGCCAGGGAGCATCTTCGAGGTACGAGGCTAATTCTAATGTCCAAAACATCTTCGCAGGGGTTTAATTTTTAATGGGTCTTTCACCCTAATTTTCGGCAAATGTAGCTTTATTAACGAATTTTCCAAATCCTTAGTTGTTCACCGGTTTTTAAAGGATTTCTTAAAAATCGGGATTAAGCCACCATCACAGTTTTTGTGAGTGGGTTGCTTTTAATGATATTTGATTAATCAATAAAGAAATTGGCTGCATGATAACAGGAAAAAATATACATAAACGCTACGGAACCGTGGAAGTATTGCGTGGGGTAGATGTAGAAATCAATAAGGGAGAAGTGGTTTCCATTGCCGGGCCTTCCGGTTCGGGTAAAAGCACTTTATTACATATTCTCGGCACCCTGGACAAGGCTGATATTGGGGAAGTGAGTATGAACGATACCGCTATCAATTCCCTGAGCGGCAAAAAACTGGCTGCTTTCCGGAATAAACATATTGGTTTCGTTTTCCAGTTTCATCACCTGCTGCCGGAGTTTACGGCCTGGGAAAATGTGTGTATCCCAGGGTGGTTGGCAGGCAGGAAAAAGGCAGAAGTAAAAGAAAAGTCGGAAGAATTATTAAAAATGCTGGGCCTTTCGCACCGTATGGAAAACAAACCCAATGAAATGAGTGGAGGAGAACAGCAACGGGTGGCTGTCGCCAGGGCACTGATCAATAACCCCGATATTGTTTTTGCGGATGAACCAACTGGTAATCTTGATTCTGCCAATGCCAAAGAACTGCACCAATTGTTTTTTGACCTGCGGGATAAATTCAACCAGACATTTCTCATTGTTACTCACAACGAAGAACTGGCCAAACTAAGCGACCGGGTTTTGTATATGAAAGACGGGAAGATTGTGTGACCTTATCCTTTTTATAGATGGTTAGTGAACCATGTCTTCAATTCATCCATTGTATTGGTTGTCTTAGCAGCATCTGTCCACCAGTCGTGAAATACGAATGGATAAGTGATGATTTTTCTGTCCACTCCTAATGTTCCCAATTTGGTATGCATGTTTGAACTCTGGTCAGGAGTTACAACCGGGTCCAGTTCGCCATGAAAGAAAATAGTAGGTGGTGCTGCGGTTGTAGCCGTGTACTGCGGACTGCAATCTTTGTATCGTTGTGTGGCTGTGGCTGAAGCGGGAAATAGGGGAACGCCTAAAAACGGTTGCAGGATGGAATTATAGATGTTGAAATTGTAATAAGACATGGCGAATAAGTCTGTCGGGCCAGCCAAGGAGCCCACCGCTTTTATTTTTCTATTTCCATTTCTCGTATATCCATAGCTCATAGAAAGATGGCCACCTGCGCTATGTCCAACGATGTATAATTTTTGTCCATTGAAAGTATAAGTTGACGACAAACGTAATGTGTATTGTACGGCACTATCTACATCATCCAATTGCATTTTGTAATTATCCGGTTGGTTTAATGTAAGGCGATAATTAATATTGGCCGCAGCAAATCCTCTTTGCTTTAAACCGTTTAGCAGCCAGGTTAATTCTCCTTTATCGCCTGTTGACCAGCCACCACCATGAACAACTACGACAAGAAGAGTGGCCGATGTTCTGCCAGCCGGTAAGCCTAAATCAAATTTCTGGCTGGCATTAGAACCATACGAAATGTTCTGGATTGTTGTATCAGTAAGAGGGCCTGGTGGTGGTGGTGGCGGAGTAATTGTATTATCAGGCTGACAACCTATTAGTGTTGCTATGAGTAAACCCGAAAGAAAAAAGATAGTAAATCTCATAAGGTATTATTTGGTGATAAAGCTATAACGATTTTATGACGTTTAAAGTCTTAAATACGTTGGAAAATTAGTTAAGTAAAAACAAATAAACTCAGGATGCTACAGCCTCGGCTTCCAGGGAATTTCTTCTACTCTCATCTGGTGACCGCAATAACGGCTAAGCACAAACAGATAATCACTTAATCGGTTCATGTATTTGATGATTATTACTTCTACTTCGAGGCTTTCTAATTCTAACCGTACACAACATCTTTCGGCCCTGCGGCAAACACAACGGGCAATGTGCAGGTGTGATAGTGTGGTATGACCACCGGGAAGAATAAAACTTTTCATAGAGGGAATTGTTTCTTCCATCCGGTCTATTTCTTTTTCCAGTAGTAATATATCTGTTTCTTTTAAATCAGGTATTCGCATCTTTGGTGCTTTGATAGGGTCGCAGGCTAATGATGAACCGATAGTAAAGAGCCTATCCTGAACTTCTAATAAAATTTTTTTGCCTTGCTCATCGGTTAGCAGGTCTTTGCATAAACCGATATATGAGTTTAACTCGTCCAAGGTGCCGTAGGCTTCAATGCGAAGATGGGATTTGGGAACTTTTGTTCCGCCAATTAAAGATGTAGTTCCTTTGTCTCCTGTCTTGGTATATATTTTCATTGCCATAGTGAAAAATTCATGGTTAATAACAAAGGTAAACGGTAAAAGTTTTAATGAATCTTGTTGAAGTATTTGCTTAGAAATATTAGTTATGGATCTTAACCCTTTTCTTATCGCTTTCAATAACTCCATCCCTAAGCCTCACAACCCGGTGTGCATGATTGGCAATATCTTCCTCATGTGTAACAAGTATAACAGTATTGCCCCGGCTATGTATATCACCAAAAATCTCCATGATTTCCTGTGATGTTTTGGAATCGAGATTACCGGTTGGTTCATCGGCCAAAATAATAGAAGGATCATTTACCAATGCTCTTGCAATGGCTACCCGTTGGCACTGTCCGCCGGAAAGTTCATTGGGTTTATGGTGGCTCCTGTCGGTAAGACTTACCATTTCCAGCACCTGTTTGGCTTTTTCATTGCGAAGCTTTTTACTCATGCCTGCATAAACTAATGGAAGGGCAACATTTTCTAACGCCGTTAACCTTGGTAATAAATTGAACTGCTGAAATACAAAACCAATTTCCTGGTTACGGACTTCTGCCAGTGCATTGTCTTCCATTTGGCTTACGTCCTGGGTGTTCAAAATATATTTTCCGTTGGATGCTGTGTCAAGACAGCCGATGATATTCATCAAAGTGCTTTTGCCGGAACCGGAAGGTCCCATTAAAGCCACATATTCATTCTTCAGAATATTTAGCGAAATGCCTTTCAGTACGGGCAACTCCTGTTTGCCCATGTAGTAGCTTTTATGAATATCTTGGAGATGAATAATTGCTTGCGACATTCTATTTCTTTATCACTTTTGGTACTTTAAAAAACTGCCCGTCATGCAGTGGTGCATTCTTCAATGCTTCTTCACGGCTTACCGACCCTTTTATTTCATCTTCCCGCAGCACATTTACTTCATCACTCATAAATAGCATGGGCTCTACACCATCAAGGTTCAATTCGTTCAGTTTTTCAACAAAGCCAATCATCCGCTGAAGATCGTTTTTAATTTCCGCCTTCTCCGTTTCATTAAACTGTAGCCGGGAAAGATGGGCCAGTTTATCAACCATTGTATCATTTACTTCCATAAAGCAAATATAGTCAGGAGTCTTGAGTCGGTAGTCGTTAGCCAGGTTCGTTTTTACGCAAAATGTATTACTCCTGACTTCCGACTCCTGACTCATCGCCCGGTACTCCTGACTATTTTATTATCTTCGCCGCCCATGGATATGCAGAAGAAAATAGTAATGAGTGGCATCCGGCCCACTGGTTTTTTACACCTCGGAAATTATTTTGGTGCCGTTAGAAATTATGTGCGGATGCAATCGGAATTTGAATGCTATTTTATGGTGGCGGATCTTCACTCTCTTACAACTCATCCTGACACAAAAGAATTGAAAGAAAATGTTCACCGGGTATTGTCAGAAAATATTGCCTGCGGATTAGATCCTGATAAAGCCGCTTTGTATTGCCAGAGCCATGTGTATGAAACATCAGAATTATATCTCTATCTGAATATGCTGGCTTATAAAGGTGAACTGGAAAAAACAGTAACCTTTAAAGATAAAGTTCGCCAGCATCCGGAGAATGTAAATGCCGGTTTGCTCACCTATCCCGTTTTACAAACTGCTGATATTATTCTTCATAGAGCTTCTTATGTACCTGTGGGTAAAGACCAGGAGCAGCATTTGGAAATGGCCCGCAATTTTGCCAATCGTTTCAATCATCGTTACGGCGATGTGTTTCCGGAACCTCATGCTTTTAATTATGGTGATGAATTAGTAAAAGTGCCGAGCCTGGATGGAACAGGGAAAATGAGTAAAAGTGAATATCAGTATGCCACACTTTATTTATCAGACGATGATGAACTGATTCGTAAAAAAGTGATGAAGGCAAAAACTGATAGTGGGCCAACTGAAGCAAATGCCGCCAAACCCGACTATATCGGGAATATTTTCGGATTGATGAAATTAGTAAGCACACCTGAAGTAATTGCAAAATTTGAAGGGGATTATAATAGCTGTATCATCCTCTATGGCGATATGAAAAAACAATTGGGTGAGGATATGGTCAAATTCATATCGCCTATCCGTGAAAAGGCTGAGAGTATCCGTAACAATCCAACTTATCTCAAAGAAGTGATGGAAAAGGGTGCTGAGAAAGCCCGGAAAAGTGCTAAAGCAACGATGGAGCTGGTACGGGAGGCAATAGGGCTTAATTATTTTTAAAGCTGGGATTCAGGTATGGGAAATTACACTACTTTTAAGACTCATGCATCTTAACCTGTAAACCAAAACAACCATGAATAAGAAAGTTGTATTCGGAGTAATTGGCGTTCTTGCTCTTATTGCATCCGCAGTAATGTATAAAGTTGGACGCAGTTCTTCGCATTTATCCGAGTTGAAAGATTTTTGGTGGTATCCGTTGCCATTAGCAGTTATTTGCTTTTTGGTGGCCGGTTCTAAGAAAAAAGAAGGGTAAACATTACAGGTTAATATTATTGAAATAACAGATTTACAACAATGGCAAAAGCAAAGAAACCAAAACATATAGCAGTGGCCGGTAACATAGGTGCCGGTAAAACCACATTGACGGAGATGCTAAGTAAGCATTACAAGTGGATACCGAATTTTGAAGATGTGGATCATAACCCCTACCTCATGGATTTTTATGAGGATATGCCCCGCTGGAGTTTTAACCTGCAAATATTTTTCTTAAACAGCCGCCTTCGCCAATTGGTAGAAATACAGAAAGGCACGGAGACGGTTATTCAGGACAGAACGATTTATGAGGATGCCAACATCTTTGCGCCCAACCTGCATGAAATGGGGCTGATGAGTAAAAGAGATTTTGATAATTACTTTCATTTCTTTCAGACCTTAAAAACACTGGTGCAGCCACCCGATTTGCTTATTTATCTTAATGCATCTGTACCAACATTGGTAGGGCAGATTCAAAAAAGAGGCAGGGAATATGAGGAGAATATCAGGCTCGATTATTTAAAGAAGCTGAACGAATACTACAATAAATGGATTGCCGATTACAAAGAAGGCCCCCTTCTTATAATTGATGTTGACAAAAACAAGTTTGGCGAGAAGGATGAAGACCTTGGTGAGATCATCCGGAAGGTAGATGGTCAGTTATATGGATTGTTTTAAAAAAAGAATATGAGGAAATTATTTTTTTTGGTTTCCTTATTTATTGGGATAGATTCCTATTCACAAGAATTCAAGGATACCACTTTTTCTGTACGGGGTTTTACCTGTCCGTGTAAATACAACATCAACATTGAGGATGATAATAAAATATTTGACCGGTCTGAGAAACCAGCTTATTACCCTGGCGGAGAGGAAGACTGGAAGAAGTTTGTAAAAAAGAATATGGACACTAAGTTTAAAGGCAGGGATAATGTGGAAGTGCGGTTCCAGGTTGACAAAAACGGCGATTTATCCACCTTTCTTTTACTCAACAAAGCTCCCAATCAGAAATACGAAGAAGTGTTGCGGCTTTTAAAATCATCCGGTAAATGGTTTCCATCTTTGCAGAACGGATATTGTGTAAAATCTTATGTGCGGCTTACTTTTGAACTTTAGTAATCAGC
>JAJAZO010000188.1 GCA_026785745.1 Chitinophagaceae bacterium
AAACAATGTTAACATGAAGATGAACGAGGTAATGAAAGTAATGGCTATCGTTACCTGCCTGCTGGCGCCTCCTACTGTTATTGGTGGTGTGTTCGGAATGAACTTTGAAAAAATCCCTTTTGCATCCAATGGCATTGGTTTTTTTGTAACGGTTGGGGTAATGTTATTAATCCCGATTGTAATGCTGTTTATTTTTAAACGGCGGGGGTGGTTCTGAAAAGTTAATTACAATTGCTCCGTCATTCCGGGCTTGACCCGGAATCCTTCCCTGAAAAAACTATACAAATGGCCCGTCTTGGATCTAATTCTGTTTACATTCTCTCAAACTTTGCCAGAACTGTGTTTTATATTGGTGTAACAAATATTCATGAAAAAAGAATCCGTGAACACAGAAGCAGTGAGGGAAGTGTGTTTACGGCTAAATATAAATGTCATTTCCTTGTATATTATGAAGACTTCAACGATATCAATAATGCTATTGCACGGGAAAAGCAATTATAAAACTGGCAGCGAAAGTGGAAGATTGAATTAATCAGAAAAGAAAACCCTGATTTAATTAATCTGGCTAAAGATTGGGATTAGATAAAGACCCGGGCATGCACCGTACTTTATACATTCGGCTTTAGTTATGCCTTATGGCCCGGGGGTTTCTTATACACCGGCACCGTACTACAAGGCTCTCCGTACATAATGCTCTTTGCAACGGGACGAAGCAGTTTTGTTATTTCCATATACACATAATCTCCGATGGGTGTTTCGCCGCAACCTTTTATCACTACTCTCTTATCAGCAAATTCATTGGTATCAATAGCGGAAAGGTTTTTTAAAAAGAGGGCTTTGTGTAATTCCTTTTCATCGCCCATTACTATTTCTTTGGCCACGGGTTGCAGGTAGGTGGCGGCCAGCATCCATGCCCACACAGGAATGATAGCATCTGCCGAACAGGTAAGTGCTACGTTTTTATCTTTATAGGCCGACCAGTCCATATTCTTTAATGCCTCACGGAAATCTTTTTCTTTCAATATCATGCCCATAAACAAATGTTCTTTCAGGTCAAACACCGCTGTTTCTCCTTTGGGATAATACGTTTCCAGATCAATGGTAATTAATCCGCTTTCGGCCACTTTGTTTACAAACGGTTCACTCATACTTTATAAAACTTTACTGTCCGCCTTCGCCTGGCTTCGGCGGATACATAAAAATAACAAATAACCATTGCCCCTTGTTTGCGACATCCGCAAAACAAAATAGCCCCGTCCTTCGTCATGCTCAGGACCGGGGCTATTCCGGTTAGGTTGGGTTGCTAAAAATATTTATTAATATCTGCGGGATCTTTTGTCTTTAATCGTCGCAGCATTTTTTAATACACTTATCGGGTTGGCGGGTGATTGTTGGTTAGAAACATACTGTTTCATTTGTTGTACACGGCCATTACGCTGTTCAGCAATATCGCCATTTGTAACAGGGGTTGTACCTACACAATCCACCCGTACTACATAAATTCCGCTTTGTCCTACTAATACTTCCGGTATCACTTTTCCTTTATTAGCCGGGTTAAATGTGGCACCACCAATTTGAGGTTCGTAAGCAATCTTTGATGTGTTATTCATACGAACACTATCCACTACTTCTATTTGCTTGCCGCCCAATGCTGCTGCTGCTGCCTCCAATGTGGTAACTTTTCCTACTTTTTGTTTCAGCATTTCTGCTTTCTTTTTGTTCACCAATATTCTCTCCACCTGCATCCTGGCAACGGCCGGACTTTGTGTTCCTTCTTCAAATACTCCGGTAACCACAGCTACTATGTAATTAAAATCTACCCTTTCTGGTTTTAACACTTCACCCCGTTTAGCATCATATATATTTCTTACCAATGTTCTTGACAAACCAATGCCCTGTACTTGTGCATCGTTTGGTTTAATGTTGGTGGCTATTCCTTTTGTTTGCCCTTTGGGGCGTTGTGTTTTTTCAAAGTTAGCATCAAAAGCTTTTTCATCACGGCTGTCTGCAGCAAACTGGTTGGCTTCTTCCTGTGCTTTGCTGTCTGTTTCCTGGCTGGCCAAAATTTCCTGTGACAGGTAACCAACTTTATAACTTGTTTGTGGTTTGATGAATTCTAAAATTTCAATATAGTGCCATCCAAATTGCGTCTTCAGCACTTTTTTATCGCCTGGTTTGCCATCAAATAAAATAAACTGTCCGAATTCTTTTGCAAAACCGTCTCCTTGTATTGCTGTTGAAGCAAAAGTCATTACACCTTTTTCAGCATGGGCCGCCTGGTCAGTTGTGTATTTTGTTTCAAGCTCATCAAAGCTGGCACCGTTTCTTATTGCTGTTGCCACACTGTCAACCTTTGATTTAGCAACAGAATCAGGCATAATAGGCTGACCACTACGATCTGTTACACCTAACAATATGTGGCGGCATTTTACAGAATCGGGAAGAATTTTTGTGTCCAGCATTTTTGCCAATACATAGCTTCCGCCATCAAGATAGGGGCCAAACACCTGGCTCTTTCCAAGCCGCTGAATGGTGTCTTTCGCTGACATCTGCATCTGCGATGCTCCTACATACCCATTAAAAAAATTCGTAACGCCATTACGGGCAAGAAATGCTACTGCGTCAACCGTTGTATCATATTCTGGTTTTAATCCTTGTAATTGATTTTTTACCTGCAACGAATCTGCGGCAGTTGGAGCCGCATTAAAATTTACATAAGCAATGCTGCGGCTTTCTTCCTGTTTAAAATCTTTTTTGTGTTTGCTTACATAGTCGGCAATTTCTTTGTCCGTAATCTTTACGGTGCTATCAACAATGCTGGTATAAAATTCCCTTACTAAAGAAACTTTTCCTATCATGCTGTTATCAGCGTTTAGTTTTTCAAAATACCAACGGGGATAATGAATACTGCTGGTATGAAGTGCTACGTATTTATCAGATAACCGTTGTTGTTTTAGTTGTACAACATAGTTGTTGAAATTATTTTTTTGCTCCTGCGGAGTATTCTTATCCTTCAGCATCTGATCAATCTTCTGCTTTGCACGGATGGGGTCATAACCGTTTTCGTCAGAAAGTTGTTGTTTTAAATCAGCAGGCATATTGGGGCCATATAAAATGTCGCCCAGTTCTTTTTTACCAATTTTCATTCCCAGCTTATCAAGCTCATCCTGCAGCACTATATTATTA
>JAJAZO010000189.1 GCA_026785745.1 Chitinophagaceae bacterium
AAAAGTTCATTTCTTTCTTCTTTTTCAGTGCAGCCAGGCCCGGATCCATCTCAATAGCTTTATCGCAGAGGGCAACTCCTTTTTCCTTTTCACCTTTTTTCTGGTAGCACATTCCAATCATATAAAGTGCAGAGGCATCTGTCTTGTCAAATCCCAGTACTTTATCCCAATAATCAGTTGCCAGGTCGTATTTACCTTTATAGTAGTAAGCTTCGGCCACCATGTTCAGGATATTTATATCGCTGGGTCGCTTTTTCAATATCTCACTCAGAATATTCACTCCTTCATCCAGGTTGCCTGTGTTCAGGTAAGCAATACCGAGATTTTCTAAGTAATCATTATCTCTTTTCAAACCTTTCTCACCGGCTTCCAGCATATATTTCAACGCCTCTTTATCGTTGTGCATGGCATAATGAAGAAGACCAAGCTCATATATCCAGAAAGCCTCTGTTGGCTTTAGTTCAATTGCTTTTTGAAAATAAGGAACAGCCAGTTTATAATTGGTCATATCTGCATAACTGTGTGCAATCATATAAGGAATCTCAGCATTTGACGGGTCTTCTTTAGCCGCACCATTCAGGTATTTGATGGCATCACCATAATTATCCATGTCATAACTTACCTTACCCACATAGTACAATACTTTTTCATTGGGGTCGGCTGTTTTCAGTTTATCGGCATATAAAAGCACATCTTCATTTTGTTTTAACTGAAATGACAACGTCATCAGTTGTTTGTAAACGGCGGCAGAATTATCACCCAGTGTCACCATCTTTTTAAAAGATTCCCTGGCCTGGCCATAACGGCGAAGATCAAGATAGGCGAAAGCCAGTTCCGTAGTAATGGCTTTGCTGTTCTCATCATACTTCTCAGCTTTCTCAAAATTTTTCAATGATTCAAGGCGGCGGCCATTTTGCTTTTCCAGCAATCCCTTTTGCAGGAAATATTCAGCACTGTCGGCACCAATATTTATTGCAGGGGTAAAAGCAACTTGCGAATTTGCCAACGTAGTCGTTAGCACAAGACAGATGGAAAGGATTTTACGTAACATAGGGGTTCGTTTGAGATTGGATTAAATAGTGTTTCTCATCACTAAAGTAGAATTTGCAGTTGAATAATCAAAGCTTATCGGGCTGCAACTATACTAATATCGTTCCAAAATCGTATTATTTCAGAATGATTCCGCCGAGTGCTGGTAAATTTACTGTAACCCTGTATTTTTTTTTGATTCTTATCAACCAATTCAGTTCTTACATCAGGATTATACACTTTTCCGGTGCCCCAGTAGATAACTTTATCGCTATTGAATATTTCCCGGGCATACTTTTTTCCATTGGTATAAATATCCCAGTCATTCCTTACTACCGGTGTCATATTCAAAATCACCAGCAGATCATCAGCCTTTTTCTTTCCTTTTCGTTTAAAAACGATGATTGATTCAGCCCTGTTGTCTAAATCCACCCATTCAAAGCCTTCCTCGTTAAATTGATTTTGATGCAAGGCCGGTTCCGACTTCAATAAACTATTTAGTTCGCTGATGCAATCTTTTAATAACCGGTGACCATCATATTGTAAAAGTTCCCATTGCAATTCTGATTTATAATTCCATTCTGCGGTTTGGCCAAACTCATCTCCCATAAACAACAACTTGGCTCCAGGGTGTGTCCACATATATGTGTACATCAAACGCAGGTTGGCAAATTTCTGCCATTCATCTCCCGGCATTTTATACAACATCGGGCTTTTGCCATGCACCACTTCATCGTGGCTGAGGGGCAGCATAAAGTTTTCATCATAGTAATACATCATACTGAAAGAAAACTTATCCTGCTGAAACTGGCGGAGCAAGGGGTCTGTCTTAAAATAATCCAGTGTATCATGCATCCAGCCCATCATCCATTTCATACCAAAACCTAACCCATCCTGCCAGGTGGGTTTGCAAACTCCCGGCCAGTCGGTAGCTTCTTCAGCAATGGTTTGAACATCAGGAAAATCCCTGTAGATAGTTGCATTCAAATCTTTAATAAAAGCGATAGCTTCTATATTTCCATTCCCCCCAAATTCATTGGGCTCCCACTCTCCTTCTTCTCTGGAGTAATTTAATTTCAGCATAGAAGAAACAGCATCTACTCTTATCCCATCAATATGAAATAAATCGAACCAATACCTGGCACTACTTATAAGAAATGATTTTACTTCTCCCCTTTTATAATTAAAAATATAACTGTTCCAATCCGGGTGATAACCTTTTCGCATATCGGCATACTCGTAGGTATGTGTGCCATCGAACATAAACAGACCATGTGCATCATACGGAAAATGAGAAGGCACCCAGTCCAGCAATACTCCAATACCTTCCTGGTGAAACGCATCAATCAGCCGCATCAATCCCTGCGGATCGCCAAACCTTGACGTAGATGCAAAGAAGCCGGTGCATTGATAACCCCAGCTTCCATCAAAGGGATGCTCTGTTACCGGCATAAATTCCACATGGGTAAAGCCTAATTCTTTTACATAAGGAACTAATCTTTCTGTTATCTGGTCATACGTATTATAGGTTTCTTCGTCATTGGCATCGGGGCGTTGCCAACTGGCGAGGTGATCTTCATAAACGCTCCACGGAGCATCCAGGGCATTGTGTTTTTTTCTCTTTTTCATCCATTGCTCATCCTTCCAGTCGTAATACATATCCCAGGCAATGCTGGCTGTCTGTGGCCTTTTTTCCCAGAAGTTAGCAAAGGGGTCGCCTTTATCAATTTTCCTTTTGGCATAACCGATAATATAATACTTGTATGCCTCGCCTAATTTAAAATGCGGGATAAACCCTTCCCAAATACCACTTTTATCCCAACGGGGGGTTAATTCGTACTCATGATTTTTCCAATCATTAAATTTGCCTTTTACGGAAACCGACGTAGCGTTTGGTGCCCATACACAGAAGTACATGCCCCACACATCATTTACTAGTATGGAATGGGACCCGAATTTTTCATACAACTGGTAGTTGCTCCCGTTCTGGTAATTAGTTACATCTTCATCTGTAAGAAGAGAATAGTTCCAGACTGGTTTGGAAGTGTCAACGAAATTGGTTTCCTCGTATCGCTTTAAAAAAGTGGAAACCTCTATTGCCTCTCCTTGTTCGGGAGAAGTATTGTTGGTTGCAGCAGGTTTCTTTGTTTTGGCCATGCTGTAAATTAAGAAGAAAGTATAGAGAAATCCTAAATCGTTTATTTTAATAATTCATACACAAAACTCTCTTTAGATTCTATCTCCAATCCGTTCAATGGTTTTATTTTTCCTGAAACTACATTTCTTGCCTGTGTAAACCCATTTGTCCTTTCGCTGTACAGCGACCAGTCTGGTTTTACATTCTTATCGCTGGTGTTGGTAATTACCATCACCGTTTGTTTGGCATCATACCGGAAATAAATATAGACACCTTCTTTTGGAATAAACTGCATCGTTTTACCGGCAGTAATGGCAGAAGAATTTTTTCTGAAATTGGCAAGGCTACTTACATATTCAAATGCCTCCTGTTGTTTGTCACTCCTGCCCTGCTTTATAAAACGGTTATCTTTTTCCTTATCATCAGCCCAGCCACCGGGAAAATCTTCCCGTACCGTGGCATCGGTATTTACTTTTTTATTTTTCATCAGCACTTCGGTGCCGTAATAAATTTGCGGAATACCCCGCAATGTCAGCAGCCAGTTAAAACCCATTTTCATTTTTTTCCAGTCTTCATCTATAACCGAAAACACCCTGTCCATATCATGATTGTCGAGAAAGATGCAGTTGTTCATCGGGTCTTTATACAGAATATCCTGGGATAAAGTGGTATAGATTTTATTTACCCCTGTCAGCCAGTCAAATTTTTCATTCATACCGGCCAGCATAGCAAAACAGGATTGAAAATCCAGCATTCCTTTTGCATTATGCTTAAAAGGTGTTGCCATATTA
>JAJAZO010000190.1 GCA_026785745.1 Chitinophagaceae bacterium
ATATTGCTCACCTTCTTGTTGCTTTTTGGCTTCCACTTTAAAGTGGTCTTGTTTTAATTTATTATCCATATAAAATATTTTACCACAGAGACAGGGAGACACGGTGAAACACGGAGACAGGAACAGGATTTACCTGTGAAGTATTGCTATTAAGATAGAGATTAAAGAATCATTCTTTTTATTCCATCTTTCATAAGCGGCACATGAAAATTTAAAACATAACCAAGCCTTTTATGTGTCAGTTTTAAATAACTTAACAACTGAGCTTCCCATACAGGATGATACATTTCCTGTGCCTTTAATTCTATTATTATTAAATCGTCTACAAGGATATCAATCCGCAATCTTTCATCAATTATATGGCTATCATAAATCAGTTCGATACACTTTTGTTTTACAAAGGGGATGTTTCTTTTCGCCAGTTCATAACAAAAACACTTTTCATAAACACTTTCGAGCAAACCTGGTCCAAGATATTTATGCACTGTAATTGCTATATCTATTATTTGAGATGCCAGCCATTTCTCTTTTTCGGTTAGCGGCTTATGAATTTTCTCTGTGCTGCTTTGTGTCATTGTGTCTCTGTGGTTTTATCGCTCATCCGAATAATTCTCCCTGCTTCGTGGTAACCGGCAGGTTTTGAAATTCAAATTTTGCCGCTATATGATACTTCATCCGATAGCTATCGGATTCATCAACCGGTCTTTTCAACAATGTCATACTGCTGGCAATAAACCGACCCGTAAAATGTTTGTTGCTGTACTCCAGCCATCCTTTTTCGTATTGCCAGGGTTTTAATTTCCTTGCAATGGTTAAATGCGGTTCCATAATGAAATGCGGTTTGTTATCATCGTTTAGTTTCATCAAACGTTGTCCATCAGTACGGATCTCTTTTATCAATCTCTGAACAGGTAATTTGCTGGTTACGTTTATATATATAGTATGTGATGGAAAGCTGCCGAAATCTTTCAGTTCGACTTTAAAAGGTGGATATCCCATTGCCACCGTTCGCAACCGGTTGATGATTCGTTCTTCCATCATTCCATATTGCACAAAATTTACTAAGGTGATCTGCGGTTTGCCCCACCTGGCATGGTCAGATTTATACTCCGTTGAGAATTCTTCTTTCACCTTCATAATGCGGTTCCACAGTTCTTCATGCGGACTCAGCAGCAATGAATACTGATACACCCGGTAGCCGGGAATAGTGTCAATAATAGTTCTCATAACCCTCCATTTAAAATTTTTAGAAAATACTTACCTATTTTCTTAGCACTAATTTACTAAATTATTTAGCTTTACCAAAAATTAATTTTATGGAAGGGGAAGAGTTTTACGGAGCGGCCTATAAAGGTTCGAAACAATTTAACCAGCAGGACGTAAAGACAGCCAACGCCACCGGCTTTGGTGCTGCGGCAGATGATTATATGGAACGGGGCATTGACCTGAACGAACAATTGATAAGAAACAAACCGGCTACCTTCTTTTTTAGAATGAAAGGCGATGCGATGAAGGATGCGGGGATATTCGACAACGACGTATTGATTGTTGACCGTTCATTAAAGTTGGTAAATGGGAAAATAATTATTGCTATCCTGAACGGAGAATTATTGGTGAGACGGTTTCATAAAAACTTTACCTCAGCCTTTTTAATACCAGAGAACAGCCGGTATAAAAATATTAACCTGGCAGAGTTCACTAATTTCTCTGTATGGGGAGTAGTTACTTATGTTATTCATCCCGTATGAAATAAAATTCCATCAGACCAATTTAAAATAAATATGACCTGATGAAAGCGATTGTTGACTGTAATAATTTCTATTGCTCCTGTGAACGGTTATTCAAACCGCAGCTGGATAATAAACCAGTTGTTGTGCTAAGCAACAATGACGGCTGTATCGTTTCCCGGAGCGATGAAGCTAAAAAGCTGGGGGTAGAAATGGCCGGTCCTTATTTTATGGCCAAGCCATTGATAGAAAAACATGATGTGGCCGTATTTTCTTCCAATTATAATTTATATGGAGACCTGAGCTGGCGGGTGATGGAAACATTGCGGATAATGCTGGGCAAGAAAAAAATAGAAGTATATTCTGTAGATGAAGCGTTTATTGACTTAAGTATTTTTCCACCGGAAGATTTGCAAGCCATTGCCAGACAAATAAGAGAAACAGTTGAAACATGGACAGGCATTAAAGTATCAGTAGGTGTAGCACCAACAAAAGTATTAGCCAAGCTGGCGAATCGTTTATCTAAAAAAGACAAAAAGAAAACGAATTGTGTAGTGGTGCTGGATACAGATGAAAAAATAATGGAAGCATTGCAAAAAACACCGGTGGGTGATATATGGGGAGTGGGCCGGCAATATGCGGAAAAGTTAAAACAACATTTTTGTATTTACGATGCCTTGCAATTAAGCCGCATGAGTGAAGAATTTGGAAAAATGCATCTTGGCGGGGTTACCGGTATCCGGCTTATTAAAGAGTTAAAAGGTGAACCAGCAAAAGATATGGAAGAAGAACTGGTGAATAAAAAGATGATTGCGACAACAAGAATGTTTGGCAGCCCGGTTGGAGATATTGCATCTATAAAAGAAGCTGTTGCCACTTATACATCAAGAGCGGCAGAAAAACTAAGGCGACAACATAGTGCTGCCAGAACTATCAGTGTGTTTGTGGTAGCAAAAGGCGAAAATCCTAATGTGGATTTTCGGGGAGCTACCTATGGTGATTCTGTTACATTACCTGCTGCCACTTCTTTTACCAACGAACTGATAAAACCGGCAGTAGCCATTGTGGAAAAATTATTTAAAAAAGGAACGCAATACAAAAAAGCAGGTGTTATGCTCAGCGGCATCGTTCCTGATAATTCTATACAGGCCAACTTATTTTTTTCTGAAACAAAAAACTGTGAACGGAAGCTGATGGAGATGATTGACAACGTAAATTTCAGTCAGCGGGATGATGTGTTAAAGTTTGCCGCATCCGGTACAGACCGTAACTGGAAGATGCAACAGAATTTTATCAGCGACCGCTACACTACAAGATGGGATGAGTTATATGAAGTGAGTTAATCGAACAAGTCTTTTGTTTCAGCTTTGGTATTGTTATCAACCGTATAGTGCCGTAGAAAATCCTTATCATTTGCTTTGAGTGGATATATTTTCCCCACCCATTCTATTCTTCCCTACTTAGCACTACCGACGTACACTTTAGGGTTTGCTGCTGGCTTTCCCATTAGTATCTGATTATTAAGAACAGGCTCAGCGGGAAGGCTAAAATCAATATTATTCAGCTCATCTTCTTGTAAACGGCCAAATTCCATGAGCTATCTTTTGTATTCAAATCTACATGAAATCAAATATTGTATCTTAGGTTCTCTAAATAATTATTCATGCGACTGCTTATTGCCTTTTTACTAATCACTTCATCTTGCTTTGCCCAGCAACGGCCTAATATTATCTACATCATGAGTGACGACCATGATGCTGATGCTATCAGCGCATATAATAAAAAGTTTATCAAAACACCGAATCTCGACAGAATTGCCAAAGAAGGAGTATTGTTTACCCAGAATTTTGTAGCCAATTCAATCTGCGGACCAGTAAGGGCTACCTTAATTACCGGCCAGCATTCCCATAAAAATGGGATGAAGGATAACCGCACAAGATTTGATTCTTCCAAACTCACCATGCCGAAAATATTTCAGCAAAATGGTTATCAAACCGCCA
>JAJAZO010000191.1 GCA_026785745.1 Chitinophagaceae bacterium
CTGCAAATTTTGTTACTCCATCATTGCAGATTATAGTAAAATGCCAGGGTTCTTCCTTTCCATGATCAGGCGCCCATGTTGCATTCGTCAGTATTTCTTTTATAATAACGTCGTCCACTTTTCTTTCCCTATCAAACTGATCGGGGAAGGTGGAACGAAGGCTGCGGGCCAATTGATTAAACAAATCCGGTGTCATTTATATTCTTTCCACAAAAATAAAGGTAGCGGCTTAATCCATCTCCGTTTATTTCTATGTAAATTGTACAACAAAATAAAATTGATGAAAGTTCTATTTTTTGCTGTTAGCGTTTTCCTTTGCTTATCGTCTTTTTCCCAACCAGGTATTGAGAAGCATTATAAAATTTATAATACCCGTACCAAACAATTAACTACCACTGAACAGATTGCTATTGATTGTAAAGATGCAGACGTATTATTTTTTGGAGAAGAGCATAATGACAGTGCAGGTCATTATATGGAAAAAGAAATTTTTACTGCGTTGCAAAAACAATATGGCAACAAACTTGCCTTAAGCATGGAAATGTTTGAAACAGATTGCCAGTTAGTGCTGAATGAATATTTAAACGGTTTTATCAGCGAAGAAAGGATGATAAAAGAAGCAAGGGCCTGGAGCAATTATAAAGATTACAGACCGGCAGTGGAGATTGCGAGACAAAACAAACTGTATGTGATTGCAGCCAATCCACCCAGACGATATGTGAATATGGTAAGCCGGAAAGGAATGCAATCATTGGACAGCCTTCCAAAATCATCGAAGCGTTTCTTACCACCGCTGCCGTATGACACAGCTTCCGGCATATACCGGGATAAGTTTATGGATTTTATGAAAGGAGGCAGCCCCGGCACCGGCAATGCCCGCATCTTTTACAGTCAGAGTCTTTGGGATGCCGGAATGGCTTACAGCATTTACAGTTACTGGCGAAAGAACAAAGACAAAAAGATATTTCATATGGTGGGCCGTTTCCATTGCGATGAAAAATTGGGTACTGCCGCACAACTGCAAAACAGAAATACCAAATTGAAAATTCTAAATATCAGTTGTTTCAGCGATAGTTCGTTTGCAAAGCCTGATTGGTCTGCATTCAGTAATCTTGGCGATTATATTATATTGACTGACCCGGAGTTGAAGAAGACGTATTAACCCTTTCTCTATCCTTCGATAAACTCAGGAAGAACTCAGGTCAATGATTCTTTTTAAATTTTCATTTTTCCTTAAAGAATAATGTTCGATAAAAACTTCAGATAGGGAAAGCTATCTATTGAAAAGAAACTTGCATAAGGGAGGATTGTGTTTTGGTGGCCTTCCTTTTAGGGCAACTGAGTTTGCGAAAGTTGGGAACGAAGTTCGGGGATGGTTTTTACCTGAATAACAATTCACAAGGCTTCAACCCTGTGTGTTTTTTAAAGGCCGTAGAGAAGTGAGAGATGGAAGAATAACCGAGCAGCATAGAAACTTCTGTAACACTTAATCCTTTTTCATACAACAAATATTTGGCATGTTCCATTCGCTGACTTTGATAAAAGTCGAATATGGTTGTGCCGAATAATTCTTTGAACCCCTTTTTAAGGTAGCATTCATTGATGGCGACTTTACGGCTCAGTTCTTTTATGGTGATAGGCTCGCCAATATGTTGTAATAAAATCTCCCTTGCTTTGATGATCTTTTCCCTGTCTAATTCATTGGCAAGGAATTTACAATTCACCACATCAATTTCTTTTTCGCCCAGCATACAATCGAGGCTGTATAATAACAACATCTGGGTTTGTGCATTGATGTAAATATTTTCCAGGCTGTCGCTATAGGTATGGTTCAATACCCCTTCCAACACCATTCTTGTTTTACCACACAGCGGAAGTATTTTGGTAAAAGAGGAACGATGATCGAAGTTTAGTATATCATCCGTCAATACGGTGTTGCCTTTTCTTGGTTTTACAAATTGACTAAGGTGTGCCGGTGAAAATTTAAAACTTACCACATCCACACTGTCTACTCTTTCCATACAGGTTTTTGATGCGCTGAACTGGCACATATCACACTCTGTATTTTTTTTACGGCAATACACATTACCGCTAACGCAAAACCGCAGTTCGAGGTAATTTTCTTTGGGTTCACTTTTTGTATAGTGATACACCAGCATACCGGTGTCTTCAATGTTCCATTGCGGATTACGGTTGTAGCGGTTGATGGTATAATTGACAGAACCGGGAATCTGTTGTTCCCTTTCCTGTAGCAATACCAACTGATCCTGCATCAGGTTTTGCTTATAAGCCAAAGCCAATATGTCGGGAGGATTGTGCATTATTACTACAAATCTAATGAATCTCGTTTAATTTTGATGTTGCGACTTTAATTAGTGCTCTTCTATCCTGATATTTAACAAAGTATAGCTAAAAAAAGTTTAGTTTTTAGCTGTATCAGTTAACTTTGCCTGCCTATCGGCAGACGACCCGTCTCCCCGGGAGATATTTTTTTTAACCAACTACATGATTCATCCACATACATATATTCATCCTGATGCGAGGCTGGCGACCAATGTAAAGATTGATCCTTTTACTGTTATTCATCAGGATGTAGAAATTGGTGACGGAACCTGGATCGGATCCAATGTAACCATTATGGAAGGAGCAAGGATTGGTAAGAACTGCCGCATTTTTCCCGGTGCTGTTATTGCTGCCATTCCGCAGGATTTGAAATTCCAGGGCGAATATTCTAATGTATATATCGGTGATGGCACTACCATCCGTGAGTTTGTTACCATCAACCGTGGTACAAAAGACAGGGAGAAAACAGTAATCGGTAAAAATTGCCTCATTATGGCGTATTGCCATTTTGCACATGATTGCCTGGTAGGTGATAATTGTATTACCAGCAATAATACCCAGGTGGCAGGACATGTTACCATCGGCGACTGGAGCATATTGGCTGGTATGTGTGCTGTACACCAGTTTGTAAAAATTGGCGCCCATTCTTTTATTGGTGGTGGCTCCCTGGTTAGTAAAGATGTGCCTCCGTATATAAAAGCAGGCCGTACTCCTTTAAGTTATGCAGGAGTAAATTCGATTGGTTTAAAACGACGTGGGTTTAGTGTGGAACGTATTAACCATATCCTTGATATTTACAGGGTACTATATAATAAAAATATGAACACCAGTCAGGCGGTGGAATTTATAGAAGAAGAAATGCCCGCCACCGATGAACGGGATGAAATAGTAACTTTCATCCGTGAAAGCGGAAGAGGTATCATCAAACGTTTCACCAAAGGCAGCAGCGATGACGATCTGCCTGTATGATGCCGGTAAGCGGTTTAACCGTGACTGGATTTTCCGTCATTTCAACTACACATTTGAAGCAGGACAATCGTATGCTATTACCGGGCCGAATGGTTCGGGCAAGAGTACGTTGCTGCAGGCATTGAGCGGAGGAATGTATATTAATGAGGGAAGAATGGAATGGGCAATGGGCAACCTGCCTACCGGACAGGCAGGTAAGCAATGGGCAAATGAGCAAGTTTACAATCATGTTTCGATATGTGCTCCTTATCTGGAAGTGGTAGAGGAAATGACACTAAGAGAGTTTTTGGATTTTCATCATGGGTTTAAGCCTTTTCTTTCAGGTATTACTACTGATTCAATCATTACTGTTCTTGGTTTGGAAAAAGCAGTGAATAAGCAAATCCGGTATTATTCATCCGGCATGAAGCAACGGGTGAAGCTGGCACAATGTATTTTTTCTGATACTGCGATTGTTTTACTGGATGAACCTTGTACTAACCTGGATGCAGCGGGGATTGAATTATATCACTCTTTAATTGCTGATTATTGCAAAGACAGGTTGGTTGTGGTTAGCAGTAATGATGAGGTGGAGTATAAGTTTTGCAATCAGAAAATAGATATCAGTAATTATAAAAGATAGCAGGTTACTTCGACATCACCTCCGTTGCACAATCCTGACCTATTTGCCGCCCTCCTGCTTCATCCTTGTCTGCTTCCTTTGCTGTTTTATATTTTGTCGTCATCTTTTCGGCTATACAATCACACAGGAGACCAATCTGTAAAGTGGAGAATTTTTTCTCCTTTTCATTTCTTTTAGTGAAGTCTCCCAGGCATTTATTGACCAGGGCATCTTTTGTCCATTCTTCTTTTGTGGCACAACCCATAAATAAGATGGTTATTATTAACAACAATAGCTTTCCCATATTTTGTAGTTTATACGTGGATTAAAGGTAAGGCAGCAATTGCAAATAAACATACCACCGATCAGGCGGTAGTGTCTAAGTTTGAATTGTTGTAGTATTATAAAATAAACCACAGAGACATGGGGAACACTGAGATTCACGGAGTTCCTCAGTGCTGCTTTGTGGACTCTGTGTCTCTGTGTTTCAAAGAATTAACACTGAGACACTACCAATCAGGCCGCCTTGTGATGCCTTTTAAAAATTTTCTTATACCAATCTCTCCTCATACAAGGTTGTTCAATTAACCGGTAGAAGATGGCACAGCCTACCAATACTGCTGTAATAATAATAATTCCATACACAAAAAAACCAAGTATTTTATTTTCAACCGGCAGGTGTACCAGCACTTTTGTTACAGCTGACATAATGATCAGGTGCAGGAGATATATTGAATAACACATTCCGCCGATAATTGATACCCACTGAATGCTTAACAGTTTTTTCCACCATTCATTAGTGATGGCTATATAAAAGAATATGGCCATTAAATACATCTTTAGTAAGAAAAGCTCTCTTGCATCAACAGAAAAAATAAAATGAAGCCCGATAAAAAGTATGATTCCTGACCAACGGCATAACTGGCTGTTATCAAAAAGTTTCCATTTGGCACAATAGATATCCGCCAGCAGCATACCCAATAAAAAATAACAAACGAAGTTGATAAAAGGAGAGGCGGGATTCCACAAATCATTATACTCAATTATGTTTCCCAATGTAGCCAATGAAAAAAGAAGAAGTCGCCTGAAAAAATTATGCTTTATAAAAAAAACGAAAGAAAGAAGCGGTGCCAGAATATAGAACTGTGCTTCTACTTCCAGCGACCAGGCCACGGGCAAAACTTTTGAATGCTCCTGGAATATGACATTATGCAGGTAAAAAAGGGAAGCAAGAAAATTATCTGACAACTCTGAAAAAGAATATTTTTTTACGACAACAACCAGGAGCACAAATGCGATAAGCAAAGCTGCTATATATGGCGGCTCAAGTCTTGTTAACCTGCGCCAGTAATATTTTCTTAGCGAGACTTTGTTTCCATCATGCAATTTTTCCTTTACAAAAGGGAGTGCAAGGATAAACCCACTGATCATAAAAAAGAAAGAAACACCATGACCGCCTTCCAACACCATTTTTGAAAAAAATGTACTGGTGATCAGTTGGCTGTCGTACAAATTGGTGTCGATAATATTGGTAAGGTGCATGAGTACGGCCACCCAGCAAATAGCGATAAACCGCAGCCCGTCGATCTCCGGCATATAGCCTGTGCCGGATGTTACCCTTCTGAATTTTTCCAAAAATGGGGAGACCGATTTAATCATGTCCTGAGGCTTATCTGCCCGTCAGACCGGGACGGTCAGACGGTAATTACCGCTGACTTGCAATCAGCAAATTCAACTATCAAATTCAAGCTACTTCGTATTCCACTTTGTAAGGCTGTGGCAATTTCTTGGAGGCATCAAGTATCTCAATGGCTACAATAGAGCCATCTGCTGCATAATCAAGTATAATACCAGGCTTATCCTCATCACACTGTTTTATCGGGCTATCACTTAACCTGAAGTAGAGAATGTCAACTTTTTATCATACTTAACCTTCATAGTATTTTTCAATTTTAGAAGTCCGGTAAACAGTAATCACATTATCAGGCTCTTTCACAATATTTACAAATACACTTACCAAATAATCACCTTCACTTCCAAAGTTAATGATTGATTGACAAATTTTTCTCCCTTCTTCTGTTAGTATTTGCTTCGGTTACTTAAAATACTCATAACCATCTCTAAAGA
>JAJAZO010000192.1 GCA_026785745.1 Chitinophagaceae bacterium
CCCCGGATGGACATCAACTGTTGTATCTGCTATGCTGATTATTTTGTTGCAAAGTTTTCTGCTTTCCCTTTTCACCATATTTCTCTATCTCTCTTCACAGTCGCAGCGAAAATTCATTCCCGCCAGGCATTATAAAGATTATACCGGCACGGTTGAAATCATTCAGTAAATGACCGACTCTTTTAAATACGAGGGTGACGAACTGGTGTTATTTCAACATGCAAAGCATTGGAAAAAGTATTTCAGTCAACAAATAAAGCCTTATATAAAAGCGAATGTGCTGGAAGTTGGTGCAGGCATCGGTGCTACTACCCTGCTATTGAATGATGGTTCTGTAAAAAAATGGCTATTGCTCGAACCTGATGAAGAAATGAGTAGCACATTAAAAAAGAAAATAGAAGCAAAAGAGTTGCCTGCCAACTGCCAGCTTCAATCAGGAACGATTGACAATGTTACTTCAACATTTGATACCATTATATATATAGATGTATTAGAACATATTGAAAAAGATGGAGAAGAAATGGAAAAAGCTGCTGCCTTATTAAATGCAGGTGGGCATGTCATTGTCCTATCGCCTGCTTTTCAATTTTTATATAACCCTTTTGACAAAGCCATTGGTCATCACCGGAGGTATAATAAAAAGACGATTAGAAATATCACCCCTGCAGGGCTTCAGCTTGTAAGTAGCAGGTATTACGATTCTGCAGGCTATTTTGCGGCATTGATGAATAAACTTTTTCTCCGTAAGAAATATCCGACGCAGAAACAGGTTCTTTTCTGGGATAACCGGATGGTGCCTGTTTCAAAAGTGACTGACAAAATTTTCTTTCACAGTTTTGGCAAAAGCATTATCGGCGTTTGGAAAAAGCCAGGATAATATCCCGGTTTTCTTTTCCGCAGCTTATACATATTTTTGCAACTACACTATGCAAAATAACCTTGAAGGAATTGGTTTTGATGAAGTGACTGACAACAGCGGTACCAGTTATACTGTTTTCAGAAATAATTTACAACCCCGCTACCCAGCTGTTGCCTTCGATATTGTAAAAGGTTATTTCTTTCTTTTTGTAACTGTGGGAGCAATTATTTTTATTGACTACTTTTTTCATTCCTTTTGGTGGATCACTATTCCGGTTAGCAGTGTGCTCATCGGCTATATTGCTGCTTATCTGGCCCTCTTTATCCATGAAGCGGGGCATTTTAATATTCACCCTGATAAAAAAATGAATGACCGGCTGGCTACTATTTTTCTTTGCCTGCCCTTTGGCCTGTCATTGAAATCATACCGGAAAATTCACTGGCAGCACCATCTTCATTTGGGAACACCGCAAGATGCTGAAGTATCCTATTTTCATGCACCAACCAAACTGTTTGTGCTGGAAACTCTCACCGGTATCCATTTACTAAGAACAATGATGCGTAAAGAAGGAAATGATGTATTAACAAAGGAACAAGTAAAACAAAGCCGGATGATGCTTTTAGGAGGAACATTTCTCCATTTGATTATTCTTACTGCCGCTTTCTTAACTGGCAACTGGCCATTCGCCATTGCCTGGCTATTGGGCTTTGGTATTTTCTTTCCTTTTTTTGCTACTATCCGGCAGATATTGGAACACCGGGATGAACTGGCGCATTATTCAACTGATTTTTATAAACAACCACATGGGAAAGTAAGTCGCCTGTTTGTTCATACAGTTCTTAACAGCAGTTTTGGGTCTGCCGGTTTTACCCGGCACATGATCCATCATTGGGATCCGCAGATTTCTTATACACGGCTAAAAGACATTGAAGCATTTCTTTCATCCAGTGAAAAAGTTGCTCCTATCATCAAAGCATCTAAAACAACTTATACTTCTGTACTAAAGAAATTATTGGCTGCTTCATGAGTTTAGCTCCTGCATATTGCCGTGTTTGCAAACAACAAAATATCAGCACCTGGAGCGTAGCCAAGGACTATGAATATTTTTCTGTGGATGAGGAATTTACTTACTATGGTTGTGCTGATTGCGGCACTATTTTTATTCATCCAATACCGGTTGATCAATTAAAAAAAATATATCCTTCGAACTATTATTCCTTTGCAAACAAATCAAAAAATATTGTTGTACGATTAAAAGAATGGTTAGACAAACGTTTCTTTAAACGAATTTTGAAACAACTACCTGATCAGGAAATCAGTGTGCTGGATATTGGTGGTGGCACAGGATGGATGCCTGATGTGCTGAAGAAGACAGACAGCCGGATCAATTTTACTCAAATTGTTGATATAGATGAAAAGGCAAAAAGCATTGCTGAAGAAAACAGTCATGCTTATTTTGAAGGAACCATAGAAAACTTTGAGACAGACAAAAAATTTCATCTTATACTCATGCTGAATTTGATAGAGCATGTTGCTGATCCCCTCACTGTTTTACAAAAAGCACAATCATTACTTGCCCCGGGCGGAATAATAGTTATTAAAACCCCCAACACAGATAGCTGGGATGCCCGGCTTTATAAAAAATCATATTGGGGTGGCTTGCATTGCCCCAGGCACTGGGTTATTTTTTCTGAAAAAAGTTTCCGGCAACTATTACAATCAACTTCATTAAAAATAAAAAAACTAACGTACACACAAGGGGCTCCTTTTTGGGCATTTAGTATCATTGCTGCATTGCACCGTCAAAAAATTGTACGCATCTCAGCTCAAAAACCCATCATTTTTCATTGGTTGTTTGCACCCATCAGTGCTGTGTTTGCCGTATTCGATTTTATTCGCAGGCCTTTTGCTAAAACCTCTCAACTATTTATCATCCTTACAAAAGATGTTTAGCTTGTTTCAATCACAAGGATTGTTTGACATTTGACCCAAAACTGATAGCTTTATAGCAAATTAGCCGCATTTATTGCTTATGATGATCAGCATTGTTATACCTGTATTGAATGAGGAAGAACTGATTGATGAATTATATAATCAGACAGCTTCTTCATTGAATGCCATTACCAGCGATTGGGAAGTTATTTGTGTAAATGATGGCTCTAATGACAATACATTAAGTAAGCTGGTGAGTATTCATGAAAAAGATCGCCGCTGGAAAATAATCAGCCTGTCAAAAAATTTTGGTCACCAGCCAGCTATCTGGGCAGGATTGAATTATGCACAGGGAGATTATATCGGTATAACGG
>JAJAZO010000193.1 GCA_026785745.1 Chitinophagaceae bacterium
CCCTATCTTTTGCGGTGGCTCCGTATTAGACAACACAAATATTACAACCATCTTTAACCGGGTGGCTTAAGATTATCGCCCATTCAAAATTAATGTTACAACCGACTCTACACAATTCCTGGCCGCACTTCCTACTAAAAGAATAAGGGTGCTGCTTACTGTATCGTATGAATGGTATGGTTCAGCAGGTGGGGTGGCTTTTATTGGTTCATTCAACTGGGGCGATGATTCTCCTTGTTTTGTATTTAGCTCATTACTAAATTATAATGTAAAAAATATTGCCGAAGCTGCTTCGCATGAGACAGGCCATACATTAGGCCTTTTTCATCAGGCTACCTACGATGCTAATTGTGTAAAAACATCTGACTATAACTATGGTGTGGGTGCCGGTGAAATTGGCTGGGCTCCTATCATGGGTGTTGGCTATTATAAAAATCTTACCTCCTGGCATAATGGCCCTAACTCCTATGGATGCACCAATTACCAGAGCGACCTGAATATTGTAACAACATCAAATGGCATTACCTTCCGGCAAGATGATTATGCTGCCTCTTTTGGTTCAGCCACAAATGTTTCCTTTACTGCCAACCAATTCACTTTAAACGGCATGATAGGACAAAACAGTGACCAGGATATGATCCTGTTTACACAACCCGGCGCTGGTCGTTTTCAGCTCGATGCTGTTCCTTATAATGTAGGCACCGGCAATTCAGGATCTAATCTTGATTTACAGGTCTCTTTGTATAATAGTTCACAAACACTGCTGAATGTTTATAATCCCGGAACATTACTAAATTCCGTAATTGATACCCAGCTAAATCCAGGAACATATTACCTCAGAATAGAAGGGAAGGGAAATATATATGCCCCTGATTATACAAGTCTCGGTTCTTATGCGCTGCGTGGAGACTATACCGCAAACGCCACATTGGCCGTAAGAAGACTGGAACTGCAGGGTGAAAAGGTTAGTGATAAACACAGGCTTACCTGGATTATTGATGCAGATGAGGCTATTACAAAACAAATATTGGAAGTTTCAACCGATGGCCGCAATTTCAGCCCGGTAACACAATCACCAAATAATTTACGTTCATTCATGTACAAGCCTTATGTAACAACAACGGCGCAGTATCGCCTGAATGTAACATTTGATAATGGCCGGCAGTACTATTCAAATGTTGTAACGCTTAGCAATACCGGCAATGTAACCTGGCCAAAGCTTGTTAGCAATATAATTAATAATAATATAATGGTAACCAGTCCCGGCACATATAGCTTTACCATTTATGAACTGGGTGGCAAGACAGTAAGTAAAGGACAATTGGCAAATGGTCTTAATACGATAAATACATCAGCTATTAACGGCGGTATGTATTTTATCCGGTTTGCCAACGGCAACGAACAATGGCTTGATAAATTTGTAAAACAATAAACTCTTTTTCGTTCCGCCTTTTCGGAACAATAATCCGTACCCCCTATTGTTATTCAGAGGTTTTCCTGTAATTTAGGAAAACCTCTTTTTTATGCGATGGAGAAAATTTAATGGCGACCCGATTGAACTACCCATTATGGAAGCTGTTGAGAATGCTATAAAACGGGAAATTCAAAAGGGATTTCGTTTAAAAGTTTGTATCGGTACCGATTCACAGGTAAAAGGACAGGAAACAGAATATGCTACTGTTATTGTTTTTCTGAGAGAAGGTCATGGTGGTTTCATGTTTATTCACAATTAAAAAACACGGCAGCAGTTCACCATCAAAGAACGGATGCTGATGGAAGTGGCCAAAAGTATTGAGATTGCTTACGAACTCTGCAATCTCTTTACCGTGTATGATGTGGACATGGAAGTGCATGCTGACATTAACACCAACCCAAGTTTCAAAAGCAACGATGCACTTAAAGAAGCAATGGGCTACATCTTGGGTATGGGCTTTGCCTTTAAAGCCAAACCCGAAGCCTTTGCCAGCAGCAGTTGTGCTAACAAGATGGTGAACTGAACGGTGTCCGCTTCTTTTGAAACGAGATAAATGCGGAGAGTTCCTCCGCTATTAAAATCGACTCCCCTACTTTTTCCTTGTCCTAAAACCAATAACAAGCAAAGCCAATAATGCCACTCCTATACCAATGTGTATCATGGCAGCTTTTTTCTGTTTAGCCTTTTGCTCTTTTTGAAATTGTAAGATGCCATCCATATTGCGTGAAATATCTTCCTGAATTTTATCCTTATCAATAACCCGAATGGTATTGATCGCTGTCTTTTATTTTCTGCAGTTTTTTAACGGTAGAAGCATCAGTTATTAGCTTACGTTTATCAAATTTTGTTTTGGCAGTATTACCATTTTGTGGATAACCTGTAATGCCGTTAACTATAAACAGGAGTAAAAAAACCTCTTCATGGGTTTGTTTGATTAATCAAATCAGAAACAAAAAGAAGAATAATGAGCCGGGCTGTTTACTTTTTAATAAGAACAGGTAAATGCTCTTTAACAGGGGCCGGTAAATGCTCGGTAATCAGCGTAGAAGCCGTACTGGTATTGACTCCGGTGTACATCTTTTCCATCTTCTTGCTGTCTTCCTGAGCAAGAGAAAAAGTGATAAGCACCATCACAAAAAGCACAATAACCAGATTTCGTTCGGATAAGATTGCTCTCATAAGCAGTATATAATAGGCTGCAAAATAGGGTATTAATCTCACAAAAACATACCCCTTATGTGGTAATTTATTCACTTAAGCTTTGTAAAACTCCTGTTCAATCCGCCGATATAGTCCAATAAAGGCTTACGACCTGTTTTTTCAACCGCGGAAGTAATAAAATAGGGCGGATTTTCTTCCCATTTTTCTGCCAATGCACCCAAAAAAGTTGACACATTTCTGTCTGTGGCACCGGGTTTATTCTTATCGCTTTTGGTAAATAGCAGCACAAAGGGGATCTCCCATTCGCCCAACTGGTTTATAAACTCCAGATCAATGGCCTGTGGCTCATGCCGGCTATCAATAAGCACAAACATACAAACAAGGTTTTCCCGTTTACGGATGTACGATTCAATCATATTGCCCCAGTTATTTCTTGCCTTTTGAGAAACCGTGGCGGCATAACCATAGCCCGGCAGATCTACAAGGAACCATTTCTTTTTATCAGAAGAAATAATTTCAAAATGATTCAGCAGTTGTGTTTTGCCGGGGGTGGAAGATATTTTAGCCAATCCTTTTTTGTTGGTCAGCATATTTATCAACGATGATTTGCCCACATTGCTCCGTCCGATAAAAGCATACTCTGGCTTATCTGCCGGTGGACAGTCTTTGTAACCGGGACTGCTGATAATATATTGGGCTGATACAATTTCCATTTTACGAAGGTACAAGGTACAAGGCACAAGGTTCAAGGCGTAAAGGCTAACATTTTACTATTGCAATTTTAAAGTCGCTGTGTAATATCTTGAACTTCCTGTTCCTTGTTGTTCTTGTGTCTTGTCCCTTATCATTCTTACCTTTGCCCCCGCTATGGCAAACCCATTACCCCACGATCATATTATTCCCTTCAAGGATTCTGAAAAAAGCAAAAAAGAACAGGTTGCCGATATGTTTAACCGGATATCCGGTAAATATGATAGAATGAACCGGTTCCTCTCTGCCCGTACAGATATTGGCTGGCGCAAAAAAGCTATCCGCAAATTAAAAGAAAATAATCCCCGGCATATTTTAGATGTAGCCACCGGCACTGCCGATATGGCCCTATTGGCGTATAAAATGCTGAAGCCAGACCAGGTAACCGGCAGTGATATTTCTGAAGGAATGTTGGAATTGGGTAGAAAGAAGATTGAAAAAGAACAACTTGGGGACAAAATCCAGTTACACCTCGGCGATTCAGAAACAATAAACTTTGCTGAAAATACGTTTGATGCCGTGATGGTGGCATTTGGAGTCCGGAACTTTGAAAACCTGGAAAACGGCCTGTCAGAAATGTTTAGGGTATTAAAACCCGGTGGCCGTTTGGTAGTGCTTGAATTTTCAAAACCCCGGTACAAGGCAGTTAAAAGTTTATACAACTTGTACATGGGCATTGTGGCTCCGGAAGTAGCCCGTTGGTTCAAACAGGATAAAGAAGCCTATCAATATTTGAATAAGTCGGCCAATGCTTTTCCCGATCGCCATTTATTTACTGACATTTTAAAAAAAGTGGGATACTCCAATACGGAATTCAAACCGCTAAGCTTAGGAATATGTTGCATTTACTCCGGACAAAAGCCTGCCTGAAAATAATAACCGTGTCGTTGTTGCTGTGTGGATGCCTCCTGCTTCCTCATTTAACCACCGCTCAATATTACCCTTACAGCAAGGTAGAAATGAACCGTACGGATCAGGATAGCAAGCCTTATTATTTTGGTATGAGTATTGGCATCAACCTGGCCCGTTTTCAAACAGAGCTGCATCCCGTTTTTTTACAAAACGATAGTGTGTATGTGGCCGAGCCCAACAACTCTGGCGGTATTACTTTAGGTTTTCAGGCCACAGCCCGTTTATCCGACCGTTTTCAATTACGGTTCAATCCGCAACTGATGTTTGTGGAGCGGAATATTTTTTACCGGCTCAAGTACCCCGACCTTAATGGCGATACCAGTTCTATAAAAAAGGTAGAATCTATCATAGCCTCCTTCCCCTTTCAATTAAAATTTCAGAGTGATCGTATCGGCAACTTCCGGGTATATACATTACTGGGCTTTAAGGCCGATATAGATATGGCCAGCAATGCCCGTGCAAAAAAGGCGGAAGAGTTGGTGAAAATAGAGAAATATGATTTTGGTCCTGAGTTTGGTATCGGTTTCAACTTTTACTTTCCCAGTTTTATTTTTTCTCCAGAAATAAAAATCAGCAACGGCCTGCGCAACATCCATGCAAGAGATGCCAATCTCAAATACTCCAATGTGTTTGATAAAATACAATCGAGGATGATTGTGTTTACGATTCATTTGGAGGGGTAAACTTCCGTTTTATCAACAGATATAAGTACATTCATTCAGCAAATATTTACTGAATGAAAAAGGTAATTCTTAAACCGCTGCATCACCGGAACCAGGAATGTATTGGTATTTATTTTGATAATTATGGAACAATAAATACACTGATACGTAAACAGGCAAATGCAAAATGGAGTCAGAGTAATAAATGCTGGTATGTGCCGCTGAGTAAAGAAAATTACAATAAACTATTTTTTGCCCTGAAAGGGAAAGCAGAAATAGAACAAGCTGACCTCCACAAATATCTGGCCGGTAAAAAACAAATTGCCACAAAAAAATCTGACTCCAGTTTTTCAAAACCTGTTGGAAGTATAAAAAGCAATCTGGCAACTACAAAACAAATTGTTGTAACAAATCATTATGTTCCAAAGAAGGGGGTAATAGTCTATAAAACATCCCATATACATCCTCTAAATGCCCATGTGCTGCCCGCTATGCAGCAAAGGTTGCAACTAAAAGCTTACAGCAACTCTACTATTAAAACATATATCAATGAAATGGCGCAACTACTTCAAACAATTGAAAATATACCGGCAGATGAATTGACCACGGAACATCTGAAGCGATACCTTGTCTATTGTTATGAGAAAATGAAACTAAGTGAAAATACTTTACACAGCCGTATCAATGCTATGAAATTTTATTATGAGCAGGTGCTGAAAAGGGAGAAATTTTTCTGGGAGATACCAAGACCCAAAAAAAGAATTCAACTGCCTAAATTATTAAATGAAAAAGAATTAGCTACTCTTTTTAACTCGTTAGAAAACAAGAAGCATAAAGCAATGTTATTTACCGTTTATAGTTCCGGTTTGCGGGTTAGCGAAATTGTAAATTTAAAAATTGCCCATATTGACAGTGGTAGAATGCAGATACTGGTGGCACAGGCCAAAGGGAAAAAAGACAGGTACGTTAATTTAAGCCCTATTTTGCTCGATATATTGAGAAAATATATCGTATTAATTAAACCACGGCCACAGATTTATCTTTTTGAATCGGAACAAACATTAACGGCCTATCCTGTAAGAACAGTACAACAGATATTCTCCAATGCCAAACATAAAGCAGGTATCCGAAAAGAAGTAGGGATACACAGCTTGCGGCACAGTTTTGCCACTCACCTGCTTGATAAAGGAACAGATATTAAATACATAAAAGATTTACTGGGACACTTTGATATAAAAACCACAGAGAGATATTTACATGTCAGTAAAAAACAATTGGTAAATATTGCAAGCCCTTTTGATGACTTGTGGAAGAAAGAACAAATAGACTGGTAGTTTCAATAGCAATAAAACTACTTTGCACCGAATCGGGTTTTATACTTAAAAATATTTTATGAGAGGAATAAACCGGGTAACATTAGTTGGAAATTTAGGAAAAGACCCTGAATTAAAAACATTGGCAGACGGCACGCCATTGGTAAAAATGACAGTAGCCACCACCGAAACATACCGGCTAAAGGATGGTGGCAACCAAACACATACAGACTGGCACACCGTAGTGGCCTGGCGAGGCTTGGCCACATTAGCCGGGCAATACCTGCATAAAGGCAGCCTTGTTTATATAGAAGGGAAAATAAGATACCGCCAATATGAAGACAAGGAAGGGCTAAAAAAAATTGTTACGGAAATAGTAGCCGACCAGCTTATTATGCTAGATAAGAAGCAGTCTGGGGCACAGCAAACAGATAATAATGGAGATATTAGTAATGAAACTCCGCCATTCTAAAAGCGGTTGTTTTCAATAAATCAAAAAAACGTATTGTCCTAATAACAATACAAAATGTATAACACTAATTTGCTCATTCTCAATGCTATTGGTTTTTGGGATACTGCGTCTTATAGCATAAATTTGAGAGTTGTGCG
>JAJAZO010000194.1 GCA_026785745.1 Chitinophagaceae bacterium
CCCTTACCAACTATACTTCTTTCTTTTGGGTATTTGTGCTGGCTGCCATGGCATTATTGGTAATAGAATTGCTGATAGGCGAAAAGAAAAAAATGGCTGCAACAACAAACGGAGGGGCACAAAAACCAAGGGCTGTGAAGAACCGGGTAAATGAAACATTGTCGAAAATGGCTACCGTTTTGATGCTATCGCTTTGTAGTATCTCCCATGCTGTTGCCCAAAAAGAAAATGAAATGGTACGGAAAGGGAACGATGCCTACAAACAACAAAAATTTGAGGAAGCCGGCAAGCAATATGAAACTGCCCTGAAACAAAACAGTACTAATAGTACGGCCACATTTAACCTGGGGAACACCCGCTTTAAAACTGGCAACTACGAAGAAGCTGCCAAACAATACGATGCCCTCGCTGGCAGTAAAACTAACAAACAGCTACAGGCCAAAAGCCTTTACAACAAAGGGGTTTCAATGGTTAAGCAACAGAAACTTACAGAAGCCATTGATGCCTTTAAACAATCGCTAAAGGCCGGTCCTAACGATGCCCAAACCCGGGAAAACCTGCAAAAAGCCCTGAACGAACAGCAACAACAACAACAGCAAAAGGATAAAGAGGACGACAAGAAGGAGGACAAGAAAAAAGATGAAAAAAAAGATAAGAAAGACCCCGAAAAACAGGATAAAAAAGACAAGCAACCACCACAACCCAAGCCCAAAATAAGTAAGGAAAACGCCGAGCAAAAACTGCAGGCCCTGCGGCAGGAAGAAAAAAAATTACAGGAACGCCTCAACCAAAAACACAAGTCGAACACGAGGCAGCCGGAGAAGGATTGGTAGCAGGATTAGATATTGTTCGGTTATTGCGGGTACTACACCTTCGATCATCGGGCTAACTTCCGTCAAGCCCTAATAACGTCAAACCCAATATTGTAAATAACGGGGGCAGGGTTGGCAAAGGCTTAAGGAATGTCAACTTTGAAGGTGTGCATAATAGGGTGAGGTATAACGGTACGGCTTGGCGATGTGGCGGTATTTGAAAATCGTCAGCCCGTAACCGAGGCTAAATTTATAAATAAAAGTTCATTGTTTATGCCATTGCTCAATGTTATTCGTCTGCTGGAACTGAAGCTGATTAGCGAACAAAAAGCTGAGAATATATTCGTCGCCCCGCCATATTGCCAAACCGAATGTTGGCAGATGGCATGTCTTAGGTCTATTTAAAAAAAATCTCTGAAAAATTTCAGAGACCTTTTTTAAACCTAATGACTTCTTCAAATCAAAACAACTCTTCAGAAGTGGTTGTTTTTGTACACTTACCGCCATTGGCGCATGGACTACAATAACCAATCTCTCCCCCTTCATACATTACAAGACAACCTCTTGGTTCGCTTGAACAATCAGATGTTGTACAAGTTGTTCCAGTCATTGCTTTTAAAACACCGCCTTCGGATTTCACAAAGACTGTTGATTTGTAGCTTGACCCAGAGAATAGAAGTACGTAATTTCCTCCCTCAGCGGGAAGAAGTTCTAAATTTGTAAATGCCCCGTCAATTTTTGAATGTTTAAAAAGATTAGCGGTAAATGTTTTTAATGTTGCAGCTTTGTCAATAGATAGCACCCCTTTGCCACCTTGTACATTTCCAACATTTTTCCAACCTTTCTGAGCATAAGAAAATTGCAGAGTTAAAGTAACCAGTGCAACCAAAATTAATTTCATTTTCATTTTCATAATATTTTTAATTACCCTACCTTCAGATTAGACGCTGTGTCAGGATATTCCGCCAATACCTTTTAGTAAAAAATATGATTGTAAAATTATTTTTTAATAGGGAATTACACAACAAGTTATAGCTTGTTTTTTTCAACGTACTCTTTATTATTAATATCTACCAAAAATGATACCGATACTCCGATAGCCTCTGCAATTTTTTCTAAAGTTTCAAATGTTGCTTTACCTGCTTTTCTTTCTATTTGACCCAGCGCAGAGGGGGTTATTCCACATCTATAAGCCACTTCGGACTGGGTAAGTCGGCACGCTTCACGAATTAGACGTATACGATTTGCTAATTTCATTTTGTTAGATTTATAGAGAAATGTTTGTAAGGTTAATATGGTTTCTGCCAACGGCAAGGGCTTTGTGCTGGTGTGGAATTCATTGCTCGTCCAGCCCAGAACCGCTGCTGATTGAAAATATAAAGTACAAGTTAACAACTAAAAGCTAAATAGTTATTCGTCAAGCCAAGATATGAAGCACAACAGAATTACCGCTGTTGAAGATAACCTTGTCAAGCCACACTTGCACAAAACCCCATGTTGGGCGTTCGTGCTATTATTCTTTGATGTTTGTTTCTCCTTCAAGTTTTGCAATTGTTTTCTTTGCTGCGGTCAGTCTTATTTTTTTATTTTTCTACACCATAATTTTAATGATCCACTTTTCCAGCTTATGGTGCAAGGGTACCAGTAATGCTCCAATACCAATAAGGATAGCCAGCATGAGAAAAGGGGAGTGGTTTGTTATCCTGTCCAGGTAAGGATGAATATAGAGGTTGATGAATTCAAATACTGCCAGCAGGCCCACAATGCCAAAGAACTTAATGAACCTTTCTTTTACAATGATGCTTCGGCTTAATAGGAAGAATAAGATGATGAATGAGATTAATACCACAACAATGGCAGCGTATTGAAGATTACTTTTTCGCTCTTCTTTGGTTTTCAATTCTGCTGCGGCAATTTCATTCTGTCTCAATTTTTCATCAAAGGCAAGACTCTGAAATTGTTTTTGTTTTTGCTGACTGAATAAAGAATCATTTGCAATCTTGGTAATATCCAGGAAAAAAAATGCACTATCCGGTTTATTTATAATTCTGTAGTAAGAAGTTAAGAATCTACCGGCATCACGGATACTCAAGGTGAATCCTTTTTCGGTGGCAATTACTAATGATCTTTTTGCATAAAAAATTGTAGAATCATTTTTATTCATCTTCGCAAATAATTTACCCATACCCAAATAGGCCTCGCACAAGCTACCATAGGATTCAGCTTTCGTTAAATAAGGAATACTTTTTCTGTAATATTCTAATGCAAGTGTATTTTGTTCTGTAGCAGAATAAATTTCTCCCATAAGGTTTAAAGCATTACCGATTTGCCTGGAATAATTTCCCTGATAACCCAGATTATAGCTTTGTTGAGTAAATATAGTGGCTGAATCAAACAATTTTAACCTTAGGTAACTCTCTCCAATATTGTAAAGTGTAATAGAAAGACTGACTTTATTGTTTAACTCCTCTGCTAAAGGCTTTGCTTTGAACAAATAACTTAAGGCCTGTTGATAATCATCCTGACGATTATATATTACTCCAATATTTGTAAGATTTCTTTGTTTTCCATCTACGTTATTAATCTTTTCATTTATCTGTAAAGCCTGCAAAAGAACTTCCATTGCTTTTGAGTAATTTCCTAAAATGCTATAAACATTGGCAATTCTGTTTAAGCTTACTGCCTCTCCTTTTGCAAAACCAATTTTACGTGAAAGTTCCAAAGCCTGCAAAGCCATAATCATTGCGG
>JAJAZO010000195.1 GCA_026785745.1 Chitinophagaceae bacterium
CCATTGTCTCTTTGCTCATACTGGTGAAATATTTTTCCCCTGTTTTAATAAAAGAAAGTGTCATACAATCTTTATTGCGGGAAAAATAAATAGTTTCTACCGCACCGCCCTTTCCATAGAAATAAATTTTACCCTGGGTTGTACAAGTGTCTTTTGTTGTGATTACCCTTTTATTCACATCATCTGTAACAACAGGTAGCGGATTTGTGTCCTTTATTTTTATCATATTAAAAAACCGTGGGTCGCCGGGAGAATGATAATACATGACTACTGCACTGTCGCTACTTGCTAATAATGGCAGCATGTTTATCCTGACAGTTTTTTGTTTACACCCGCCAAAAAGCATTGCTATGCAAAGGATAATTAAACTAACCAGTTTCATACAAAATAATTTGCCGGTTTACTACATTAAAAAACGTCCTGATAACTCAGGACGTTTCAATACAATTATTATCAATCAAAATTAATAAACAGCATTTTGAGGGTCCCAGTTACACCAGCCACTTGTCCAGTTGGTGGTACCAAATGCCCCACGATAGGTGGTGCTAACAAAGAAAGAATTCATACCAGTGAAACTTGTACCTGATAATGCAGGAGATCCTGTAGCTGGTAAAAAGTTAGGTGCCGTTGAATAAAATGGACTTGTTAACTGAATGGTTGCTGCATCAGCATAAGTAATACAACCTTCACTTTCTGCTTTAGTTTGCATTTGTGCAGCAGTAATGGATGCAACGGTTTCTGAAAAGTATGGGTTTGAATTTGCATGTACCAGGTTGTTCTTAAATTCTGAAAGGTTTGCAAGATAGTCGGCGCATGTTGCAGCGTCCCTTAATGAAAAGCCAGCATCGGGATGACCCATTAAAATTGAGTTGCGAATGATAAACTGAGTAGACCGGCGCCAGCGGTTTGAATAATTGTGATTAAGTGCTGTTCCAGTAGCATTATTGGGTCCAATTATAGTGAAATTACTTAACTGTGGTTTTGTACGGGGAGTAGCTAAAGTAGAAGCTGCATCATTATCACACTCGATACCATTACCAGCATCGCCAGCATCTACAAAATCAGGCTTGCGGCAGGATACACCAAACTGTATTTTACCGGTATAACCAAAGTCGAAATCAAAATCATCATCCGCTGTAGCAAATGCTACCAGGTTCTTTGCATTTACTGTACCTCCAAAAAATTCATACGCATCATCATTACCAAAAGACACCTGTATATTTTCCAGGATAGTACCAGAACCTACACCACCACAAGTCAATCCATTAATTTCAGAACCGGGTTCAGCAGCTATACCGGCATATTCGATACGTACATAACGAAGGATTCCACTTTCATCCAATGGGTCTGTGCCACCATACTGACGGCCTACTCCACCTTCAATAGTTGGGGCAGGGTCAAGCGGACGGTTAGTTGGTGCTTTACCCAGCAGGATAATGCCACCCCAATCACCCGGAGTTCTTGCGCCAATGGCTTTGCCGCTGGTAAATACAATAGGCAACGCAGCTGTACCCGAAGCGATCAGCTTGGCTCCTCTTTCAATGATCAGGGCCCCTTTTTCTGTTACATCACTCTGAACCACGCAACCTGCTTCAAAAGTAATGGTAGCACCATTAGTAATATACACATAGCCTTTCAGTATCCATTTGCCTTTGGCATAGAACTTACTGGAAGAAATAACACCGGTAATAATATTACTGGTAGGATCAACAGGGGCTACAGTTGTGCCGCCATCATCAAAATTCACCTTTACACATGAAGTAACACTGAAGAGACTTATCAGCATCAGCGTACCAAAAAAAATCTTTTTCATATCAATTTTTATTTTTATTGTTTTTTAAATTTTATAGTCAGTTGTGGTAATTATTTTTTCCCGATATTAAAATCGTAGGTAAACGCTAAGTTGATAGTGGATCCTGGCTTATAAGAATTGAACAACCTGTCGCTGCCAGTGCTGAAAGCTTTTTTACTGTCCACATTCTCATAGAAATAATAAGCATTGTTCAGCAGGTCGGCCCAGGTAAGTTTTATCTCACCCTTATTCTTCATTACCTTTTTTGCTAATTGAAAATCCACCTGATTCCGGGGTCTTTCGTAGATATCAGGAAAATCCAGGTTGCCCACCAAAGAAAGACGCTGACCTATACGATTGTATAATAAAGAACCGCTCCATCCACCTTGTTTGCTGTTGTATTGCAATCCTACATTGGCGAGATAGGGTGATTGACCCTGGAGTGGCCTGTTAACAGAAGAAGATACACCCCCGGAAGAAGTACTTGCCAAAGTAACTTTTGAATAGCTGTAAGTAAGGTTGGCAAACACACTAAAGTTTTCGAGTGTTTTGTTGATGAAGTCAAGATTTTTTCTTACTTCAAACTCAGCACCCACTGTGTAAGCCTCATCCACATTACTATACCCGTAGTTTCTTCTGTCGAGTACACTGGAAGGGTCAAGACGCAATTCTATCGGGGCATCAAAATATTTGTAAAACACACCCAATGTAATGGCTTCTCCGCCTTTTGGATAAAATTCGTAGCGAATATCCCCATTAAGAATAGATGTTCTTTTCAGGTCAACATTACCATTTACTCCATAGTTAGCTTCATAATCATAGAATGAGAATGGTGCAATTTCCCTGAACTCTGGTCTTGCTACCGTGCGGCTGGCGGCTACACGAATGCTGTTTTTTGTATTGGGAGATATTGTCAGGTTAAAAGAGGGTAACACATCCCATTTCTCAGTATTTACCACCACTCTTTTTGAGGTTACGTCTTTTGTAGTAAGAAACTGCTGAAAATTTTCTACCCTAACGCCCCATACGAACCTGATTTTTTCTCCAAACTTATTATCAAACATTCCATACATACCGTTCAACGCTGATACGCCGAAATATTTATCCTGGTTATTGGTAAAATCATTTATAACAAATCCATCATTGGCAATATTTGCCGATCCAAAAATCTGGTTGAAAGGAAGGGATGACTTTGAACTATTAAACTGTGTTGGAGAAGCTGGCTGATATTGGAAAATGCGGCTGCGGAAGTCACGGATACGGATTAAAGTTGACCCCCCCGCTTTAAATGTCTGCTTGTTTTTATTCATTGTAAAGGGAATAGTAAGGCTTCCGTTTGCTCCATAACTAAAGTCTTTCAGGTCGCTGAAGAAACGCCGGGTGTCATCATCATTATACTCAAAAGGGTTGTTGGTTCCTTTTGGTCGGTTATAAGCAATGGTGCGAAGGTCTGGTTGTGTTTTCCAGTTGTAAGCAAAGTTTCCGTTCCATCTTAATTTGATACCGCTTTTAGTAAGCTGGTGGTCTCCTTCTAATTGTCCGCTATAGAGTGAACGCTGATTAAGCACCGATGAACGGAAACTGATATCCTGAATACGGTCATTATTAAAACCACCTCTTGTATAATAATTATCTTCCAGCAGTTGATTAAACAGGTTCTTGAAAGAAATCTTGTGTTTCCCTTTTACATAAGAAATATTGGCCAATGCCCCCACATTTACGCTATACTTATTCTGGTTATCTGTTAATTCTACTACTGCGTCGCCAGTTTGCTCATACAGTTTTCTTTGCACATCATACTTCAGCATACTGTTACGGTACTGTACCGAAAGAATTGTTCCAAGCACACCACCTTTTTTAAATTTTGTACTCTTCCCCCAGGTAAGGCTGTATGTTTGAGTGGGCAGTGCTTTATTATTTACTTCGCTATACACATCACTGTTCAATAATCTGCTCCAGGCAAGTCTCTGTTGTGTGCTGCCACTGCGGAACTCCTGTTGTGTTTTTGGAAAGCCAGCAGGCAGGCTTCTGGTTTTATCATCAAAGCCCAGCCAATCGTTTCCGTTTCTTTCATTGCTGGTAAAATCTTTGAAAACTGATTGAGTATTGAAGCCAAGACTGATGCTAACCGTTAATAAATCCCTGGTAGGAACATCCTTAGTATTTATCTGCACCAGGCCACCGGCAAACTCACCCGGAAGCTCCGGTGTAGCTGTTTTATTGATGATGATATTATCTACTAACGAAGATGGTATTACATCAAAAGAAAATGCTTTTTTATCCGGCTCTGTGCTGGGTAATTGTGCATTATTAATAACAGCAGAATTATACCGGTCACTTAATCCCCGAACAACCACAAATTTTCCATCCTGGATACTGGCACCACTTACTCTTTTCAATACTTCACCGGTATTTCTATCAGGAGTGCGGCGGATAAAGTCTGCGGCCAATCCACTTGACATAGCTGTATTGTTTCTTTGAAAAGAAAGTAATGCCGTGGTATTCTCCTGTTTGCGTGAAGTTGTTTTAAGCGTAACGCCTTCCAATGTGGCTTTATCCTGCAATACGATTTCGAGGTAATTCTCCTGGTTGGCAGTTACATCCACTTCTGAAACAGATTTTGTTTCATAACCTGTATTGGAAAAAGTAAGAGTGTATTTTTTTCCTGCTTCGAGTGTTATGTAGAACTTTCCTTCAATGTCTGCAAGAACTTGCTTGCCAGCACCCTCAATTACAATAGTAGCTCCGGGTAAAGCTTCATTTTTTGCATTCATTACCTTACCGGTAAGTTTAATGGTTTGAGTCTGTGCCTGAATAGAAAAAATGGAAGAAAGAAACAGCACACTTAACAGTAATCGAAGCCTTGAATACATATTCGGTTATTTCCGGCAAAGGTGGCCTTGGGGAGTTACTGGTATGTTACCAGCCTGTTAAGCAATTGTGACGACAATATTACCGGAATGTTAAGCATCCATTAGAGCGGAGATTAAAATGTAACAATACCAGTAAAACGCAATTGCAATATGTCCTGTGCCGGGCTTTTGAGATAGGCCAGGTCGCTTTGTAGCTTCAGGTTATGCCGGAAGAAGTAGTGCGAATAGCCCAACACATATTCATTTAGCTTTACTAAATAGTTTTTAACCCTGTCATCAGGTTTTGTAAATCCATATCTCGCTGATATCTCATTGTCTTTTGAAACCAGATAGCCTGTTTGAAGCATCAGGCCAGTACCACTATAAACAGCATTTACTTTGGATGGGTTTGTCGGGTTAATGCTGATGCCGTTATCAGAAATCCGGCGGTACAATTCTCCTGTTACTGACCAGCCTTTTTTCTTCAACATAAAATCAGTTCCAAAATAATGAATATCTGCATGTTGGTTATTAAAAAGATATTCGCCCAGTTGCCCGGCCACCCTGCTGGTTTTGTTATTAAAACTGTAAACAAAGCCGAGAGAAAGTTTCAGCTTTTCTTCAAAATACAGGTCAGCTTCTATAAAGTCTCCGTTGTTTTTAAATTCGCCTAGGGGTAATATTTCAGACCGCAGCGAATAACATAAACCGGTGGATTTGTCTGAAATAATGCGGCCTTCGCCAGAAGTAATGGCCAGTGTATTACTTAAAATGGTTTGCTTTCCTACTTTATTGGTATTGGCAATCCAAAATCCTTTATCCCTGTCTAAAGTGAACAGTGCATTGGTATTAGACCTGTCAACAAATTGTAAATTACCTGAAGAAGTTTGCCGTTGCCGATTACCGGGCAGCTTTGTTTGTCCAAAACCAAATCTCCAATGTTTATTAGGAGCATAGAAAAGCATTGCATCGCGGAGAAATAGATTGTTTGCAACACCAGTATTATCTGATGCCACATCTCTTTGTGAAAAGCAAAGTTGAATACGGTAGGAAAATCGTTTGCTAACGGCACTGCCGGCAAAATTCAGCCTTAGGCGGCGAATGGAGAAGTCAACAGAATTGTTATTGTTGTTATTCAGGTCAATTCTTGCCTCTGCCAGACTTTGAATACGTCCGCCTATACTGAGGGAAAATGAACTGTCTCTGGAAGTAAACGTTATGGGTTTACCAAAGTGTGCATCAAGGTACCCATTGGCAGGATTATACTGACCGCTGACCCCTATTGATGTCAAAAAGAAGAAAAACAGGAAAAAGCGACTTATTAATGCAATCATAAGTTTGTTGTTAAAAACCTCTGCAATATAAAGTCTTTGTTATTGAATTGTTACCCTAACTTTATTTCTATATTAATTAATTATTAATTTTCCGTTCTCTGGCTAAGCCTTTAATCTACCCCTGTAATTTCGTAAACTGTTCCGTTAAAATAGGGACACCATAAAACTAAAACTAATGGCACTACAATCTTTCCTGAAAATCTTCATGCCAAAGAACAGAATCTTTTATGAACTGTTTGAAAAAGTGGCTATCAACGTAGAAATAATGGGGTCTGTCCTGAAGGCTGTGGTAGCAGAACCCGACTTTGATAAAAGGGCCGCCCTGATTACAAAATTAGAAGACCTGGAACATGCCAACGATGAGTTCACCCACAACCTGTTTACGGAACTGGGTCGCAACTTCATCACTCCGTTTGACAGGGAGGATATTCACTATCTCGCCTCTTCCTTAGATGATATTGCCGATTACATATATGCAGCGGGTAAAAAAATAAATTTCTACAGGGTCAATCCAAATGATACTGGTATGCAAAAATTTGCCGAGCTGATTGAGCAAGGAGCTGCGCAGGTAAAAATTGCCGTAGTAGAACTCCGGGATATGAAAAATATGAGAGCCATTACGGAGGCACTGGTAAAAATAAACAGCATTGAAAACCAGGCTGATGATGTGTTCGACTTCAGCATTGAAAAATTATTTGCCTCCGAACCTGATGCTAAGGAAGTAATCAAGAAAAGAGAGATTTACCAGGTAATGGAAATAGTTACTGATAAATGTGAAGATGCAAGTAATGTGATAGAGTCTATCATCATTAAATATGCTTAAATTAATTAGCTAATCAGCCAATGTACTAATATGCTATTGACTACAACCTGTAGTAACTATTATTAGCACAATTAACACATTATCACATTTGTTTATGACAACTTTTCTTATTACCATAATAGTACTGGCACTTATTTTTGACTACATCAATGGTTTTCATGATGCAGCAAACTCAATAGCCACCATTGTATCTACCAAAGTACTTACACCTTTTCAGGCGGTTCTTTGGGCAGCATTATTTAATTCTCTCGCCTTTTTTATTTTTAAAGATCATGGGGTGGCTGATACTGTAGCCAAAACAGTAAAGCCTGATTTGGTTGGCGACGGGATGAGTATGCAGGTAGTAATATTTTCAGGATTGATAGCAGCCATCTGTTGGAATTTATTAACCTGGTGGTTTGGTATTCCTTCATCCTCATCGCATACATTGATTGGTGGGTTTGCAGGTGCTGCGGTAGCTGCAGGCGGGTTTGCAGCAGTCAATTCATCCATCATTCTTAAAACTGCCGCATTCATCTTTTTGGCACCCATTGTTGGTATGATAATGGCCTTTCTAATGTCCTTATGGTTTTTGAGCTCTTTTAAAAAGGGGTGGACTTCAAAAATATTTTCCATTGCAGTAATCATATTTGTTATTATTTTTCTCTATTCCAGCCTCCAGGTTGACAGAGCTATTGTTTCCAAAAAAACAGACTACGATAATTATATTTTACAAGTTATTTTCTATTCAAAGAATTTTAAATGGATACTCTTGTCTCTCATTTTACTTATCATGGCCATTTTTGCCCTATATCTCAATAGGCTAAATACACACAAAGCCAATCAATGGTTTAAAAAGTTACAGCTAATTTCTTCAGCTGCATTTAGTATAGGCCATGGTGGTAATGATGCTCAAAAGGTAATGGGTATTATTACAGCAGCATTGATAGCTGGAGGTAGTATTACCGAATTCAGTCAGATGCCCAATTGGGTACCCATCGCCTGTTATGCCGCCATCGGAATAGGAACAATGAGCGGCGGTTGGAAAATTGTAAAGACGATGGGAACAAAAATTACAAAAGTTACTCCTTTTGAAGGTGTTGCCGCAGAAACTGCGGGTGCTGTTACCTTGTTTGTAACAGAAGCCCTGAAAATACCTGTAAGCACAACACATACTATTACCGGAGCTATTATGGGTGTAGGTGCCACCAAAAGACTTTCTGCTGTACGGTGGGGTGTAACCTTAAGTCTTGTTTGGTCATGGGTACTAACCATTCCGATTAGCGGGTTGCTGGCAGCAGGTGTTTACTTTGTAGTTAAACTTTTTATTTAATC
>JAJAZO010000196.1 GCA_026785745.1 Chitinophagaceae bacterium
ATACCGCCCTGCTCCAGCCAGGTAATCCGGGAAGGAGAAAAAGAAGGATTGCTGCTGATATTAAAGCCACCATAACCATACAAGATGGTTGGGTTTTTACCATTCAGTTGTGTCCCTTTTTTATAGGTAATAAACATAGGCACCTTCACACTGTCTTTACCCGGATAGAAAACCTGTTCGGTTACAAAATCTTCCGGGTTAAATTTTACTTCCGGTTTTCTGAATACGGTGCTTTTGCCGGTAGCAACATCATAGCGGTAAATAGTTGGCGGAAAAGTAATGGAAGTAAAAGTGTAAAAAACAAATTTATCATCTTTATCACCACCAAAACCACCGGCACTTCCCAATGCAGGAAGCTTTACTTCTCTTTCTAACTTACCTGTATAGTTATATACATACACACGGCTGGTTACATCTTTCAGGTAAGTAATAAATAATTTTCCCCCGGCGGCAGAGATGCCGGAAATATTTTCGGGCTTTTCAGCAATGATTGTTTTCCAGTTTTCCTTCGATGGGTTTTTAGGATCCAGCAATATTATTTTTTGATTCAATGCGCCGTCATTGGTTGACATAATAAAACGATCACCCGCTACATCAATAAAGCTATAATCATAATCGCCTGCTTCTTTCACAATTGGTTTAAATGTTTTATCAGCCGACTTGCTGTCATAATACCATAGTGCATTACCATCTTTTGCTTTTCCTCTATCAGAAATATTCAGGAATACATACCGTTCGCTTTCATCGGTAAACACACTATGAAAACGCTGACCATTCGCCGGATCTTCATATACCAGCACATCTTTATCCTGCGGTGTTCCTGCTTTATGAAAATAAACCTGGTGATTTTCATTTTTAGTTGACAACTCCGTTCCATTTACAGGAGATGGATAACGGCTGTAAAAAAATCCGTCACCTTGCCAGGATGCACCAGATACTTTTACCCATGCAATAGAATCGGGTAAGTATTTCAGTGTTTTCATATCCATTACAAAAAAAGTACGCCAATCGCTTCCTCCTTGTGTTTTTCCTACTACTGCATAGCGTCCGTCTTTGGATAGCGAGAAAGCACCCAAGCCAGTAGTTCCATCGGTAGAAAATTTATTGGGATCAATTACCAGTTCCGTTTTACCAGTCAATCCTTTCTGGCGGTAAAGTACACTCTGATTTTGTAACCCATTATTTTTTGAAAAGTAAAAATATTCATGGCTGCGGGAGGGTGATGAATACTTGGGATAGTTATTAATCTCTTCCAACCGCTTAAGCCATTGTACCCGGTATTGTATCTTATCCAAATAGGCGAAGGTTACTTTGTTTTGTTCTGTTACCCACTGCTTTGTTTCATCGCTTTTATCATCTTCGAGCCAGCGGTAAGGATCGGCTACTTTAGTGCCATGATAATTATCAGTTACATCACCCTTTTTTGTTTCGGGGTATTGTAATTGAGCAATAAGAACGACTGGCGCCAATAAAAAGACAAGAGAAAATATCCTTTTCATGTGTTTATTTTTATACTTCTAAAGATAAAGGAAGTGGCAGCATGAATAAAACCTACTTTACAGGAGGCTTTATGGGTGGATAAGTGAGGCCCTGTTCCTTAATAACTGTCGGAGCCCCTTCGGAAAGCCAGGTGGCAAATACTTCAGAAATTTTCCAGTCCCTGCCTGCATAGAGCCGGGGACGGGCAATTACATAGTCTAAAAACTTTATTACATCGGCTGATTTGCATTCTGCCATTACATGCAATGTTTTTTTCCCTTTATAATCACCGCTATTGATTGGCTTGTCAACAGAAGGATCGTTTTCGATAAAATATTTTCCGGTAAATCCCACATCCGCTGCCATTGAGTCAACCACTTTTTTTTCATCTGCCTCCGTCCAATAACTAAAAACACTGTACCTGTCAAAAAGAGGTTCTTCATACACATTTTGTAACCTGATAAAATGGGAAGCCAATTGAGGAATCTGACCAAAGTAAATATTTGTTTTATCCATTAATGTATACAGCAGGTCACCTTTCTTCAATTCCTTTCCACTGGTATTATGACCAATTGCAAAATAATAGTAATCACCTTTTATAAGTTGACACCTGCCATAACCTTTCTCAACGGCTTCCTCTTTTGATTTATCATACACTCCCCGTATCAATCCCAATTGTTTTTCTTTTAAGGAATAAGCATCAGGCATTTGTATCTGCACCAGGTTGGTGCTGTCATTCAACTTCACCATATAATCAGTAATGGGGAAAGCCCTGAGCCATTTAGAGCTATCGGACTGGGCAAAAGATGTAGCTGAGAAAAAGATAACAGTCAGAAAAAATAATACCCGCATAACATTTATTTATAACACAACATAATTCAGTTGCTTGACTGTTTATATCAGTGTAATTGGGTATTACTGTTAAGAAAAATTGAAACCCTGTGTCGTACATTGCACTATTATCGAAAACCGGGATAGTATATTCATATGAAAACCAAACAGGCGTTAGTGTGTAAAAAGTACACAATCAAAACAAATACTTATTTTTGACCTGCATAATAGAATAAATGGAAAAGAAAGTAACAAGAATCGGGGTTCTAACATCAGGAGGCGACTCTCCGGGTATGAATGCAGCTATCAGGGCCGTGGTTCGTACCGGCAATTATCATGGGCTTGAAGTATTCGGAATTATGCGGGGTTACCAGGGGCTTATTGAAGATGATATTAATAGAATGGATTCCCGTTCAGTAGCAAATATTATACAACGGGGTGGTACTATTCTTAAAACTGCCCGTTGTAAAGAATTCTTTGAATACGAAGGTCGAAAAAAAGCTTACGACAATCTTAAGAGAAGAGGGATTGATGGCCTTATTATTATTGGCGGTGATGGCTCTTTCAGGGGAGCGGTTAAATTTAGCCAGGAATTTGATATTCCTTGTATTGGCATAGCAGGAACGATTGATAAAGACATTATCGGAACTGATTTTACTATTGGGTTTGATATAGCTGTAAATACGGCAGTAGAAGCTATTGACAAAATCAGGGATACGATGGATGCCCACGACCGGATTTTTATTATTGAAGTAATGGGAAGAGATGCCGGTTATATTGCGCTGCATAGCGGTATTGCTACCGGAGCTGAAAATATCCTGATTCCCGAAAGGAAAACTGATATGGATGATATGATTGCTTCGCTGCTGGAAAAAGAACGACGTAAAAAATTAGTGAACCTGATCGTTGTAGCAGAAGGAGATGGCTTTGGTGGTGCCAACGAGGTGCAAAAAATATTGAGAGAAAAACTTCCCAAAGCAGAAATCAGGGTTTGCATTTTAGGACATATTCAAAGAGGCGGATCGCCAAGTTGTATTGACAGGCTGATAGCCAGCCGGATGGGCTATCATGCTGTTGAATCGTTAAAAGAAGGAAGGTTCAACGTATTTGTAGGAATAATGAATAATAAGATGCACTACATACCTTTAGAAAATGCCGTAAAAAATAAAGGCTGGATAAGTGAGGAATGGATGAAGATTGTTAAGATATTGGCATCATAAAGCAAGTTGCTGGTTGTTTATTACTGATCGCCGAAAGAAGAAAATTTCCGATAAGCAGTTTAAACCCGGCATAAAAACGACCTGAAACAAGAAACTACTAACAAGTAACCAGCTATGGCAAAACACTCACAGAAGTATTATCATAAATCAATGAACCGGGAAGCCGGTCTTGCTCACAAAAATCATCGTACTAAAATTGTTGCTACTGTTGGCCCTGCCTGCGACACTTACGATAAATTACTGGAGTTGGTGAAGGCCGGTGTAAACGTATTCCGTCTTAATTTTTCTCATGGTTCGCATGAAGACAAAACGAAAATCATTGAACATATCCGTAAGATCAATAAAACAGAGCCTTTTAATATTGCCATACTTGGCGACCTGCAGGGGCCAAAACTACGGGTTGGCGAAATAGAAGGTGGCCAAATGGAAATAAACCTAGGTGATATACTAACCTTCACCAATGACAAAGTGATCGGCAATAAGGAAAGGATTTATGTATCCTATCCTGACCTGCACACAGATGTAAAAATTGGAAACACCATCCTCATTAACGATGGAAAGCTGGAAGTGAAAGTAAAAAAAGTTCTCAAGAACAATGATGTACAGGTAGAAGTAACCATGGGTGGAATTCTTTCTTCCAAAAAAGGAATCAACCTGCCGGATACAAAAATTTCTTTACCAGCATTAACGGTAAAAGATCTTGAGGATCTGGAATACATCATAGAACAAAAATTGGATTGGGTAGCCCTTTCCTTTGTACGCAGTGTAAAAGACCTTTCTATACTCCGTTTTAAACTGGATGAGAAAAAAAGTAAGACAAAGATAATTTCAAAAATAGAAAAGCCAGAGGCTTTAGAAAACCTGCGGGATATTATTGTAGAATCCGATGCGGTAATGATTGCCCGTGGAGACCTGGGTGTAGAACTGCCGGTGGAAAAAATTCCGCTACTGCAAAAACAAATCATCCGTATGTGCCTGCACCGTGCCAAGCCTGTGATAGTAGCTACACAGATGATGGAGAGTATGATTGAGTTCAACAAACCAAATCGAAGCGAAATAACGGATGTAGCCAATGCTGTAATTGAAGGTGCTGATGCAGTAATGCTGAGTGCTGAAACTGCCACTGGCGCACATCCCACATTAGTTGTGGAAACGATGCGTAAGATAATTATTGAGGTCGAAAAATCGGGCTATCATTACAACCGGGAAGACGAATTGATACCACAACCCCATTCTCCTTCTTTTTTAAGTGATGCCATTTGCTATAATGCCTGCAAACTGGCAAAAGATGTGAATGCAGATGCCCTCATCGGAATGACAGAATCAGGTTATACCGGATTTGTGCTGAGCAGTTATCGCCCTAAGGCACCTCTTTATATTTTTACCAAAGAAAGATCATTGGTAAATCAGCTAACGTTAAGCTGGGGGGTCAGGGCTTTTTATTATGACGAGGAAGAAAGCCTCGATGATATCATCTTTGACCAGATTGATATTTTAAAAGAAAGAAAATTTTTAAAAACAGGTGATATTGTAATTAATACCGGGAGCACACCGGTAGTCTTACATTTACCAACAAATGTTTTAAAAATTACAACTGTAGAATAAGGTGTGTAAATCAAATGGCTCATAGAAATAAAAAAGACAGGGATAACCTGTCTTAAAAAATATATTCAATAAGCCTTACATTTTCTTAATCATGATATTTCTGTACGATACAAGATTATCATGGTCTTGCAGACAGATTCTTCCTTTTTTATACGTGCCGAAGCCAGGCCATTGATTAAATTTACTGGCCGCTACCATTTTCTTCCAGTTATCATCCCACATGGTGGTTGAAACGACATTTTTGCCATTAAGATAAAGTTCCAGTTTAGCATTAACACATTTTACTTCTGCCAGATTCCACTCTCCAGCAGGTTTTACCGTTTCTTCGACACTGGAGATTAAATCATATAAATCTCCGGCACGGTGTTTTATAATCTTTGCATCAGGGTGGCCATTATTATCCAGCACCTGCATTTCAGGTGCTGTTTCATACGGTTTCTTATACATTGCGGTATCCTCATTTACATAGAACATTATACCACTGTTCCCATTCTCCGAAATTTTCCATTCCAGCTTCAGGTGAAAATTCTCATACTCCTCATCAGTTACAATATCGCCACCGCCTACAATTTTGCCATCTTTTTTATTAGCAGTATCAAGATAAATTGCACCATCGGTAATTTTCCATGCTTCGCCTATAGCCTCACCCCCATATTTACGCCATCCTTTAGTTGACTGTCCATCAAAAAGTAATTGCCAGCCGTCTGATTTCTGTTCTTCAGTTAATGAATTTAAAGACATTATTGTTTTTGATTTAGTTGTGTCTTCACCTCCGGATTTAGCCGATGAAGATTTGTTATTACAACTGCTGACAGCTGAAGCTATTACCACAACGGTAAATATTTTAATCATTGGGCTTATTTTTTGAGTAATAGAATATATTTTGCCATTGCCTCGGCATCTTCTTGTGAAAGAGCAGCATGAGGTGTCATAAGCGTTTCGCCCCATACACCATTGCCACCCTTAATGATCTTGCCAGCCAAGTATTTAATAGCTGTATCAGCCCCTGCATACTTATTCGCAATATCCCGATAGCTGGGTCCGGTCAGCATTTCATCTATTTTATGACAGGTAAGACAATCGCTTGAGGCAACCAGTGCCAGTCCTTTTTCATAATCAGGATTTGCAGAATTGTCTGCCACTGTTTCCTTTTTGTCGCCATCGGCCTTCTTATCTTTTCCACCGCAGGACACAAGTGCTGCTACTACCAACATTGATAAAACAATTTTTTTCATGTGTATGATTTTTATGTGTGAAATATACAACTAAAAAAATATCTAATCCAAACCTAATAACTTTCTGTTTGTTTTTCTATCACTGCCACTGGCCGCAAAATCATCAAAAGCTTTTTCCGTTACCCGGATAATATGATTGCTGATAAACGCTGCCCCTTCCTTTGCACCATCTTCGGGATGTTTCAGGCAGCACTCCCACTCCATTACGGCCCAGCCGGTGTAATCATACTGTGCTAGTTTACTGAAGATGGTTTTAAAATCTACCTGTCCATCACCCGGCGAACGGTAACGGCCTGCCCTGTTGACCCAGCTTTGGTAACCACCAAAAGTTCCTTGCTTGCCGGTTGCATTAAATTCAGCATCTTTTACATGAAATGCTTTTATACGTTCATGATAAAAATCTATGTATTGCAGATAATCTAATTGCTGCAATACAAAATGTGATGGGTCGTATAACAAACAAGCTCTTGGGTGATTGTTTACTTCTTTCAAAAACATTTCATAGGTAATACCATCAAACAAATCTTCTCCGGGGTGAATTTCATAACAAATATCCACTCCACATTCATCAAAATAATTGAGAATGGGCATCCATCTTTTTCCTAATTCTTTAAACCCTTCCTCCACCAATCCGGCAGGCCGCTGCGGCCAGGGATGAAATGTATGCCATAATAATGAGCCACTAAAAGTTGGATGGGCTGTAAGTCCTAAATTTTGTGACGCCTTTGCTCCGTATTTTACCTGTTGCACTGCCCACTCAGTTCTTGCTTTCGGGTTTCCCCGTAAGGCTTCCGGAGCAAATCCATCAAACAAAGTATCATACGCCGGATGTACAGCTACTAACTGCCCTTGTAAATGTGTTGACAGTTCCGAAATTTCGAGACCACAATCATTAACGATGCCTTTTATCTCGTCGCAGTATGTTTTACTTTCGGCAGCTTTTTGCAAATCAATACATCTTTCATCCCAGGTGGGAATTTGTACGGCTCTGTAACCTAATG
>JAJAZO010000197.1 GCA_026785745.1 Chitinophagaceae bacterium
GGGTAGGAGCCATGCTGGTGCAATACTTTCCATTCGCCATCATTCTTTTGAATTAAAGAGGAAAGCCTAAATTTTTGGTAGAATGTCCACTCGGCTTCAATTTTTATATAAATGTCCAAAAGCTCATGTACAATGAAATAAGGATCGTAAGGAATTATTTGAGTTTGCTTATTTATTAGTTCTGTTACACCTTCCATTTGATCAATGATCCGATGTGTATAATCAAGTATTTCTTTTTTACTGTTCCAGATTTCTTCTTCCGTGCCACCAATATTACGATAATCGTTTACCAGGTAAGTGGACCAGTGTTGCAGGTCGCCTTTGAAATAGGAATTCCAATAATCATTCATTACTTGTTTAATTTCCGCTTCCAGCTTTTTAGTCAGTTTCATTAGTTGTTATTAGTTGGTAATGAAATAATAAATGTTGAGCCTTCTCCTTCCTTCGTCTCCACTTTTAATTCTCCCCCATGGGCTTTTACAATATCATAGCTCAAACTCAATCCGAGACCTGTTCCTTGCCCTGTGGGTTTGGTGGTAAAGAATGGTTGAAATATTTTATCCAGTACTTTTTGTGGGATGCCGTTGCCATTGTCGGTAACCTTTATTTCTACTTTATCTCCTGATTTTTTAGTGCTGATTGAAACGTTTGGTTCGTAAGGCTGTCCTGCTGAGTTTGTCGAAGCATTCTTCTTTTCATTCACTGAATAAAAAGCATTGGTCAATAAATTCAATATCACTCTACCGATATCCTGCGGAATAATATTGATCTTTCCGATACTTTCATCAAAATTAGTTTTCATAGTTGCATTGAATGATTTGTCTTTTGCCCGCAAGCCATGATAAGTTAAGCGTAAATATTCATCGCATAAAGCATTGAAATCTGTGGGTTCTTTTATGCCACTGCTACTTCTTGAATGTTGTAGCATTCCTTTTACAATATCTGCTGCACGTTTGCCATGGTGATTTATTTTTTCGAGATTGCTATCAATATTATTTAATAATTCTTCCTGCTCGGCTGTCACCCTGAGCTTGTCGAAGGGTTTTAATTCATCTATTAACTCTCTACTTACTTCCGAAAAGTTATTGACGAAGTTCAACGGGTTTTGAATTTCATGCGCAATGCCGGCAGTGAGTTCTCCCAATGAAGCCATTTTTTCGGATTGGATGAGTTGGGATTGGGTGGATTTTAATTCTGCTAATGTTTCTTCCACACTTTTCTTCTGATGTTCTATTTCTTCTTTTTGATTTTGTAATAATGCATTTGCTTTTTTTCGGTTACTGTTATTTCTGTACAGCAAAAATGATATCAGCATAAATACAACAATACCTGCCAGCATTGAGTATGTTCGGATTTTATTTTGGTACGTCAGTTTTTCTTTTTCGATGTTTTGCAAACGTTGTTTCTCCTCCAACAACACATTTTGAAACTCCGCCAGGTTTTGTAACTGCACGTTGCTGATGCTGTCGTTTATCTCAATGGCTAACGCAGAATATTTTGTTGCACTGTCGTTTTCATTATTCATCCGGTAGCCCAGAAACAGTTTTTTGTAGACCAATCCTTTATTCAATTCATCGGTAACAAATGTTCCAAGTTCATTTACCTGTTCTTTCATTTTCAGTGCATAAAAAATGGTGGAATCTTTATTATTTTCGGCCTGGTAAATATTAAAAAGTTCGTTGCAGGCTTTGGCAATATTGTAGGGATAGTATCTTGTTTGTGCAATTTGCAAGGCAGTATGGAGCAACTGTTTTGCTTTTACATGATTTCCTGTTAATGCGTAAACCTGACCCTGGTAAGCAATAATATTTCCATGGTGGCTGGTGTATTTTATTTGTTCGCTGCCAAGGCGTTTTGCTTCATTAAAAAACAGCAAAGCGGAATCGGTTTTTTTTACTTGCAGATAAATAATACCCAAATTCATGTTGGCATAAGCAACTCTTGTTGGCCCCCACAAGCCACCGGCAATGTTTCCAATGCGGATCGCTTCTTTATTATGAAAGATTGCTTGCTCTAAATTTTTTGTGAGTCGCATTAAACTGGCATATCTATAGTGTGTTTCCGATAGCCGCCAAAGCCGTGCAACTTCAGGAGTAATGGTTCGCACAAGAATCCAATCCATTGTTTCCATTTTTGGATCTTCAGCTATTTGAAAAGATTGGTTCAAACATTGAAACGCTCCAGCAAATCTTCCTAAATTCATTAAAAATTCGGCTTTGTAACAAAGGCTGGAAGAATGCTGCAACCACTTTTTATTTTTTTCTGTGATGGACAAGGCAATGTCAATGTACTTTAATGCCGAATCGGAATTGATAGTTGTAAAAAATAAAGCGGCATCGGTATAACCCCGGAAAAGTGTGGAATCGTTTGGAGCATTTTTAATTTTCAACTTTGTGCTATCGGGCAGCGATTGTTGTGCGGTGGCAAATGCAGGGAATAAAATAAGCAGTGCTATTTTAAAATATTTTTTCATATCAGTTTATATTAATTCCTGAAAAATATATTGTTCAGCATAATCAATTTCAAACTCTTTCAGTAAATCAAGACATTCATCCCCGAATGTTTGTTTACTATGATGTTCTTCCTGATACTGAATATACTTATAAATCATATCTATATCTCTTTGCCGGTACGAAAATACACCATAGCCTTCCTGCCACTCAAACCGTTCTTTTGTAAGTGAATGGTCATTGATGTATTTGGTTAATTTTGCTTTTGCACCGTTTACGATGATGGTTTTACAGCCTGTTTCATTTATCAGGTTACCTATTACTCTCTGTAGCTTTGGCCTCCATGATTTATCAAGCACCGCATTGCGGTATTTTACTGCAAAGACTGTTTGCAGGTAGATTTGGTTATAGGTGGTAGCCATGTCTTTGTTGTTTATATGAACCGAGCCTACGGCTCTTATTCTTACTTTTCGCTTTCATGCACCGGACTGAAGTCCGGTGTTACAAGATAGGTTCGTGGCTACGCCACTGGCCTCATTATAATACTACTTGTTTTCGCAGGTTGCAGAGCCGTAGGCTCAGTTTTGTTTTGTAACACCGGATTTCAATCCGGTGTATACAAATGCAAACTGTGATGAGTGCCATCGACACGACTCATATCAATCCGGCAAAGACACAATAAACTCTGTTCCCTCTCCCTCTTTCGTCTTCACCTTTAACTCCCCACCATGTGCTTTTACAATGTCATAACTCAAAGACAATCCCAATCCTGTTGCCTGCCCGGTGGGTTTGGTGGTAAAGAAGGGTTGAAATATTTTATTTATTGAATTCATATTTTATTTATTTATCGTCTTCTGTTTGAAGGGTGTTATTGATAAGTGCAATAAGTTCTGCTTTATCTGGTAAATACAAC